>CATLGL010000084.1 GCA_949935895.1 uncultured Clostridia bacterium | reverse complement strand
AACTAATAAAAAACGAAGAAATAATCGAAAGTGCTCGATTATTTCTTTTTTTCTTCCCTAAGTTTTGACACATTTTTTATAAAAAACGTTGTACAATAAAAAAACAATAAGCCAAGGACAAAAGGAGGAAACAGTTGTGACAATATATTTAGATATCATTTTATTAGAAAATCTATGTATGAATTATATTATATTGTTTGCTACTGGGTTGATTCATAAAACAAAAATAAAGGGATTCAGAATTTTTTTCTCAAGTTTAATTGGTGGTATATATTCTATTTTGTCTTTTGTGCCAGTACTGCAAGTATATTCTAACATTTTATTTAAAATTTTATTATCTGTTGTAATGGTATATATTGCATTTTTTCCCTCAAATGCAAAACAATTGGTAAAAGAACTTATAATTTTCTATTTAGTATCATTTGCTTTTGGAGGATGTGCATTTGCATTTTTATATTTTATTAGACCACAAGATATTTTAATGCGAAATGGAGTATTAACACGGTACTTACCCTATTAAAATTGCATTACTAGGAGGAATAGTAGGTTTTGTTATTGTTAATATTGCATTTAAAATAGTAAAAGGAAGGCTTTCTAAAAAAGATATGTTTTGTGATATTACAGTTTTTCTTGGTAATAACAAAAAAACGATAAAAGCTTTTATTGATACAGGAAATTTACTAAAAGACCCAATTAGTGGGATGCCTGTTATTGTAATAGAATCCATTCAACTAGAAAAGCTTATTCCAAAAAAAATAATATATCATTTAAATGATATATTGGAGGGAAAAGATGATAACATTTTATCACAAATTGCAAATGAAGATATGTTAAAATTTCGAATAATTCCTTTTTCATCATTAGGAAAACAAAATGGATTATTATTAGGCTTTATAGCAGATAAATTAGAGATTAAATTAGAAGAAAATACAACAGATTTGTCAAATGTTATTATTGGAATTTATGACAAAAGTCTAACTAAAAATGGTGCATACACAGGACTTGTTGGAATCGATATTATAGAAAGGTGTGGTAAATATGAATATTTTACAAGTATTAAAAAATAGTATCAATACCATATATGTAAAATATATGGACAAAAATATGGAGGAAATAGAGGAAATTCCAATTTTTTATATTGGACGGTAGCCAAACACTACCGCCACCATTAGAAGCCAAAGAAGAAGAAGAAATTTTACAAAAACTTAGTAATGGAGATGAATCAGTAAGAAAAATATTAGTAGAAAGAAATTTAAGACTAGTAGTATATATTGCTAAAAAATTTGAAAATACAGGAATTGGTATTGAAGATTTAATTTCTATTGGAACCATAGGATTGATGAAAGCAATTAACACTTTTAATACTGATAAAAACATAAAACTTGCAACTTATGCTTCTCGTTGTATAGAAAATGAAATTTTAATGTATTTAAGAAGAAGCAATAAACTAAAAGGAGAAATTTCAATTGATGAGCCTTTAAACCAGGATGGAGATGGAAATGAATTATTGCTTTCAGACATTTTAGGAACAGATCGGTGATGTTACATCACGTGCAATAGAGGATGAGGTAGATAAAAAACTGTTAAGAGCATCTATGCAAAAATTAAATAATAGAGAAAAAAACATTATGGAATTACGATTTGGTTTTATTAGTGGAAATGAAAAAACACAAAAGGAGGTAGCAGATATGTTAGGAATTTCCCAAAGCTATATTTCAAGACTAGAAAAGAAAATTATTAGTAAAATGAAAAAAGATATTATGAGTAAAACAGGATAAAAATAGGGCGAGTATAACTCGTCCTATAAAGTTTATTTATATAATTTTCTAATTCTTCCAATAGCATCTTTTTCAAGTCTTGAAACTTGAGCTTGACTGATACCAATTTCTTCTGCTACTTCCATTTGTGTTCTACCATCAAAAAAGCGTTTTGTAATAATCATTTTTTCGCGGTCATTTAATTTTTTCATAGCTTGTTCAATTGTCAAAGCATCTGCCCAGTGCTCATCAGTTGCTTTATGGTCACTTACTTGGTCCATAATATAAATACTCTCGCTTCCGTCATTGTAAACAGGCTCTTGCAAAGATAAAGGATCTTGAATTGCTTCAAAACTGAATACAATATCTTCCCTTGGAGCACCAACTTCTTTTGCAATTTGCTCGATTGTAGGTTCTTTATTACATTCTTTTGTTAGCTTTTCTTTGGCTTGTAAGGCTTTATAAGCTAAATCACGAACAGAACGACTTACACGAATAGGGTTATTATCTCGAAGGTATCTTCTAATTTCTCCAATAATCATAGGAACAGCATAAGTTGAAAATTGAACATTTAAAGAAATATCAAAATTATCAATTGATTTAATAAGACCAACACAACCCACTTGAAATAAATCATCCATATTCTCACATCTACCACTAAAACGTTGCAAAACACTTAAAACTAATCTTAGATTTCCATTGATAAAGCGTTCTCTTGCTTGTTCATCTCCGTTGCTTGATTTTAATAAATAATTCATTTTTTTCTTCATTAGAAAGAGTAGGAAGTTTTGAAGTATCTACATTACTAATTTCTACTTTTCGAATCACAGGTTAAGCCTCCTTTTTAAGAAATACTTGATAATTAAAGTATTTCCGAAAATAAGTAGGACTATTCATAAATAATTCGACTATATTCGAGTTAAAAGTGATATAATAAAAACAAAAAGAAAAGATTAAAAGTTTTTAAAGTGTTTATACTTTACTTAGATTCTAAAATAAGGAGGAAAATATGAAATTATTATGGGAAATTATTTTGTTTTTAGGATATTCACTTTTAATTGTTGCAATTTCAAAATACATATTAGTGCCAGTACTTAGAAAATTTGCACAAAGCCTTAATCTAAAGGCGAAAACAGTAGGGAATTTAGCAGGAGTAGCTACTTCTGTACCAGAATTATTAAGTGTTAGCTTTGCAGCAGTAACAGGATTAATTGGGACAAGTGTTTATAACATTTTAAGTTCAAATGTGATTAACTTTATCCAGTATATGATTAGTGTGTGGATAAATAAAAATGGAAAAGTAATAAGAAATAAAGCAATTATAATTGATTTAGCTATGGTAACTATTACAATACTGATACCAATATTTTTATTAACAACACAATTTGAAACCAATATGTTTACTTCATTTTTATTAGTTGGTTTATTTTTGTTATTTTATTACATTAATCATAATACACATAAACTATATTTAGAAAAGGCAAAAAGTAGAAATATAGAGGCAATTGAAAAAGAAACCAAATGGGTAAAAGGAAAAAAAGATATTATGATAAAATATTCCATTTATCTAATTATTATAGGTATTTTACTATTTATTGTAGGAAACGCTTTAAGTAAAACATTAGAAAATTTATGTTTGTATTTTCATGTACCGGAAATCATAGTAGGAATTTCATTAGGATTTATTACAAGTCTTCCAGAGTTAATTACTTTTTTTGAGTCACAAAAACATCATAAATCAAAACAAGAAGAACGATTAGGAGTAATTGAGGCAACAAATAATTTGTTAACATCAAATACTTTAAATGTATTTGTCATACAAAGTATAGGAATTATCTTATATCAAGTTTTTGCAAGTTAGATAATGGTTAATTTAGAAAATATTAGATAATAAGAATAGTATGGAAGAAAATGTATATACTAGTAATAAAATATGTTTGGTACAAGGAGAAGGGTATATGCAAGAAGAATATATAAGAGAAAATGTGATTATGCAGAGAACCGAAGAGGAGTTAGATGTTGAACTAATTAAAAGTATCATCAAAACAAAACAAGATTTACAAGCTGCTAATAGAAACTACGAATTTGCAGAAGGGGATTTAATTGATTATTACTTATATCAAATAAAAGCAAATCAATCAAAACTAAATTATCTATTAAAAAAAGCAAAAAAAAACGGGTTAATAATTGATATGATAAAAGAAATTGAAATTCGAAAACAACAATATAATTCTGATATTGAAGCAGGATAAAAACATCACAAAAGAAGAATATTTGTACATGCAATATCATAATATGGTAAAAAGGACGAGGTGAATTTAATTTGGATACCAATACCATGATTATTTATATTGCATGTATTTGTTTTTTGTTTTTATTTGGAAGAATTTTCATATTACCAATTAAAAGTATTTTAAAATTGGTATTAAATTCATGTATAGGTGCAATCATGATTTATATAATCAACTTAATAGGAGTACTATTCCAGTTTCATATAGGATTAAATTATATAACAGCAATTTTTACTGGAATATTAGGAGTTCCAGGAGTAATTTTGCTTGTAATACTAAAATTAGTAATAGGACGGATAAAGGAAAAAATGAAATTTGAAAAATAAAAGGAAATATGATATAATAGTATACATAAATATAAGTAAAGGAGATAAAATATGAACGGCTTAAGGCGGATTTGGGAGTTCTTTAAAGAATCTATGTTACTAAAGGACGAAGAAGAACAGGAAGAAGAACAAGACGAGGATGAAAAATCTAAGTAATTGATAAGTTTTTTACCGATTACGAAAAAAGAGGAGCGTTCTTAACAAGAACATTGCTCCTCTTTTCTTTCAGGGATTTCTAATTTCTAATGTTTAACCTAACATCTAAATTAGCAGCATCCACCACATCCACCGCCGAAGCCGTTTCCACCGCAACAACAGCAAAGAATTAGTATAACAATGATAATCCAAATGCAACCGTCTCCACCGAAACCACAGCCACATCCGCATCCGCAACCTCTGTTTTCTGGCATAATCTTTCCCCCCTTTCTAATGTTTAATTCACTTTTCTGTTTAAGGGTAAGATTTTCTAGCTGCATCTACATTTGTAGCAGTTGTTGCCACAGTTACCGAAAAAGTAATAAAAATAAGATGATGAACCACAAAATCTCACTGTTACAACAATTTCCCATTTTAAGCAACCTCCCTATAAAGAACTAAGTTTTTTGTTCTTTCGTATGGTATATATTATTCTTTTTTGAAAAAAGTGTTACAAAATTTAAAAAGTACTTGTAATAAGACAAGAAGGTGTGGTAAGATAATCTTATTATAATGAGATAGGAGGTAAAAAGGATGAGTGATACATTAGCACAAGAAATACTAAATAAGCTTGACCAAGTAATGAACAACCAAAAAGAAATGGCAGAAGATATTGTAGAGTTAAAAGAAAATCAAGAAAAAATGGCAGAGGATATTGTAGAGTTAAAAGAAAATCAAGAAAAAATGGCAGAAGATATTGTAGAACTAAAAGAAAACCAAAAAGAAATGGCAGAAGATATTGTAGAACTAAAAGAAAACCAAAAAGAAATGGCAGAGGATATTGTAGAGTTAAAAGAAAATCAAGAAAAAATAATAAAAGATGTTGATATATTAACAGTAAATCAAAAAAGAATTATTAAGGACATTACTAAATTAAAAAGTAACCAAAAGGAAATTAAGAAGGATATTCGTATATTAAAAAAGGGTCAAGAAAAATTGAATAATCGAATTGATGCAGTTTTAATGGATATTGACTTAATTGATGAAAAAACACAAAAAATGGAGGCAGTGTAAAGCATTAGCAAAAAGCTATTTTAAGCAATTCTAAAAATTTACTATCAGTAAAATTAGTTCAAAAAAAGTTCAAAGTATTTTTTAAAAACATATCTAAAAATTCAATAATTTATTCCAAAAAACTATACAAAAAATGATAATAAATGATATAATCCATATAATGAGTATTAGAAAGAAGAGTGAGTTTATATGGGGAATATTGTATTATTAGATGATTTAACAATCAATAAAATTGCAGCAGGAGAAGTGGTAGAAAGACCAGCCTCTGTTATAAAAGAAATGGTAGAAAATTCAATCGATGCAGGTGCAACTAATATCAATATTGAAATTCGAAATGGTGGGATTTCCTATATCCGTATTACCGATAATGGAAAAGGAATTCAAAAAGATGACATGGAGATGGCGTTTGAAAGACATGCTACTAGTAAAATACGCAGTGCAAATGATTTGAGTTTTGTAAAGTCAATGGGGTTTAGAGGCGAAGCATTAGCAAGTATTGCAGCAATTGCAAATGTCGAAATGATTTCAAAA
>CATLGL010000083.1 GCA_949935895.1 uncultured Clostridia bacterium | reverse complement strand
CTTGCGAAAGAATTGTTTGGTTTTGTTAAAACGGTTGTAGGTCAAGAGGTTTATCATAAAGCGATAGATAAAATTGATAGTTACTTACAAAACAACAACATGGAAAACAAGGAAGTTGCAAGAACACTAATGACGACAGATGAAAATGATAAAAATTTCTTTGAAGAAAAGGATAAAAAGCTAGAACGAAAGTTATTCCAACAAGAACTTAAACAAATGCAGGCAATGGATAAAAATAAAGGTTTGGACCGAGGTTTTGAAAGATAAAGAGATGAATATAAGATATCTGATCTTTTATGCCGAGAAAACTTTTTGGTTTGAAAAATGAAATGTGATAGCTAACTTGTTAGCGAGTTGGTTGGACTTGAATTGGGATTAATCCCAAGAAAGTACCAACTCAACATCACATGGAATTGTAGGTTCAAGCCAAAAAGGAAATTGGAATAAATATTAAGTATATAGTCTTTTATAGTTTTTTCTTTTCTGTGAATATGATTATTAGAATTATGGGTATTGTGATTGTTTTTATCAAACTTAATAAGAGTTCTAATTGTGATTTTTTCTTTTTGCTTTTGATTTCTTTGTTAATTAATGAATCGATATTGATATTAAAATAGTTTGCTATATTTATGAGATTGTTTATGTCTGGATAACAAATTCCTTTTTCCCATTTATATATACTTTGTTTTGAAACTGATAATTTTTGTGCTAATTCTTCTTGAGATAAATTTTGGTTTTCTCTATAAAAAATTAAATTTTTTGCAAACATAATTCCACCTTCTAATATTATTTTGTAAATATATATGTATATAAATCTTGGTTATATAATTAATATATATATATATTTACAATTTTTCTACATACTTCCATTGCGATTTTATATAAATTTTAGATATAAATTTAAGGAGGTATGTAGAAATGAATTTTAAAAAAATGATTATTAGTTTTTTTGTTTTGAGTATGTTGTTTAGTATTTTTGTGCCATATATGAGTGAAGCTAAAGCGGCTTCTAAAGGTGTAGTGAGTTATGATGTGACTGTAAAAAGTCCGAGAGGTCAGTATAAAGCTAACCATGTAGATTATTATATGAGTAAAGGTGTAGCGAATAAATTTGCTGATAAATTAGTGGTTAATCCTGTTCAACCAACCGTTTATTATTTAGCTGGTTTCGTAAAGAAATCAGGATTTGGAGTTGGTATTTGGACTACTATGGAATCAACTGTCTCACAAATAAAGGCTAAACAGATAAAAAGTGTAGCTCGTAAAAATAAAGGTGTTATTGTTACGACTAGAAATAAAGTTATGACAGGAATTAAACCATGGAATGGTAAAGCATCTTCTGTTAAAAATACTGTTAAAGCAAAAAATAGTGGATCTGCTGGAAGTACTTCAGTTAAAATTAAGTATAAAAAAGTAAAATAAAAAAACAAAAAAGCCCCTTATTCTTTAGGGGCTTTTTTGTTTTTTTTATTTCTTTGTTTAAATTTATAAACAATTTGAAAAATTACTGCTACAAGTATAGCTAAGAATTTAAGTTCATTCGGGAGAAGAATTAATAAGATTAACCCGATGATGAAGAAAGGGATAGCTAGAGTGATATATTCTTTTAAATCTTTCATAATTTCACCTCATAGGTAAGTATGGTTTTAGTATATATTAAAAAAGGTCAATAAAGAATATGTGATTTTGTTAATATTAGGAAATGTGAAAATAGGGGGGGACTACGACCCCCCTTTTAAGTGCCGAGTGCCAAATTGCTTTATAACATGTCTTTGTTCTTACTCTCACAAGGGATTAAGCCTTGTTAAATCTAAGGGACATTTTAGGGACATTTTAGGGACATTTTGAGTTATTGTATAGAAATCTCTAGACATGTATGTATAAATGGAATAAAATAAACTTATTAATAGTTAGAAATGGGGAGTAAAAATGGTTCGTACAAAAGTAGGTATAACTTTAACTGAAGATACTTTGAAAAGACTTGAAGAAATTGCAGAACAAATGGGCTTAAGTAAGTCCCAGGCTATTTCTATGTTGATTAATAACGAGTATTTAAGTAAGTATCAAAGCGAAGATAAAATATTTAAGGCATAAAAAAAGACTTGATCTAATTAGGAACTAATTAGACCAAGCCTTTTGTTAGTGTTATATTAATAACAAAATAAAAAAAGAAGTCGCTCACGCCCTGACCAAAGTTTGTGAACGACAAAATCGTAATAAAATATAAGAATTATGTTTTATTAATTTGTATATCTAGATATTAAACGATTTAAGTTTATTCTTCAAGATATATATTTGGGTGAGCGACTTCTTAAACAAAATTAAGGAGTCGATTTTTTATGAGTAAAAAAGAACAAGAAATCTATTCAAAACAAGCTACATCAGGGGAAGTGCAAAATTACTCCTTAACCGGATACTCTAATAGCCGGTTGGACGCACATACTGTGTGCATATCTGATCCAAAATTAAGTTTTGATGCAATGACGATCGTTGGAAATCTCAACCGAGACAACGCTCAAGCCCTTTCTAAATTTATGAGTGTAGAGCCCCAAATAAGACTTTGGGATATTCTTCAAACAAAGTTTAAAGCTAAAGCACTTCAAGAAAAAGTTTATATTGAATATGACAAAGTGAAAGCAGATAGTTGGGATAGACGTAATATGCGTATTGAATTTAATCCAAACAAACTTACACGAGATGAAATGATTTGGTTAAAACAAAATATAATAAGCTACATGGAAGATGACGGTTTTACAAGATTAGATTTAGCCTTTGATTTTGAAGATGATTTGAGTGACTACTATGCAATGTCTGATAAAGCAGTTAAGAAAACTATTTTTTATGGTCGTAATGGTAAGCCAGAAACAAAATATTTTGGCGTGAGAGATAGTAATAGATTTATTAGAATTTATAATAAAAAGCAAGAACGTAAAGATAATGCAGATGCTGAAGTTATGTCTGAACATTTATGGCGTGTAGAAATCGAACTTAAAAGAGATATGGTGGATTACTGGAATGATTGCTTTAGTGATTTACATATCTTGCAACCAGATTGGAAAACTATCCAACGCACTGCGGATAGAGCAATAGTTTTTATGTTATTGAGTGATGAAGAAGAATGGGGAAAGCTTCACAGAAATTCTAGAACAAAATATAAGAATTTGATAAAAGAAATTTCGCCAGTCGATTTAACGGACTTAATGAAATCGACTTTAAAAGCGAACGAAAAACAATTGCAAAAACAAATCGATTTTTGGCAACATGAATTTAAATTTTGGAAATAGTGTACATATTAATATTACTGAACAAAAATGATATATTTAAACTATTCTAATTTAGGAGGATTTTTTTATGAAGTGTCTATTTAAAAATTTGGGGAATTTATATGAGGTGAAAGAATAATTTACCCCTATAAACTTTAGTCACCTCAAGTAAAGAGGTAAAATTGTTTAGTTTATATAAAAAATTTAAAGGTTTGTTTTATAGCGTTTTATTTTGGCTTTGTATTCTTTCATTTTTTAGTGTATTAAATGAAATGGTTTTAAATGTTTCTTTACCTGATATTGCAAATCATTTTAATACTACTCCTGGAATTACAAACTGGGTAAACACTGCATATATGTTAACTTTTTCGATAGGAACAGCAGTATATGGAAAATTATCTGATTATATAAATATAAAAAAATTGTTAATTATTGGTATTAGTTTGAGCTGTCTTGGTTCATTGATTGCTTTTATTGGTCACAATCACTTTTTTATTTTGATTTTTGGTAGGTTAGTACAAGGAGTAGGATCTGCTGCATTCCCTTCACTGATTATGGTGGTTGTAGCTAGAAATATTACAAGAAAAAAACAAGGCAAAGCCTTTGGTTTTATAGGATCAATTGTAGCTTTAGGTGAAGGGTTAGGTCCTTCAATAGGGGGAATAATAGCACATTATATTCATTGGTCTTACCTACTTATACTTCCTATGATTACAATAGTAACTATACCTTTTCTTATTAAAGTAATGGTACCTGGTAAATCAACAAAAAATACATTAGATATCGTAGGTATTGTTTTAATGTCTATAAGTATTATATGTTTTATGTTATTTACGACAAATTATAATTGGACTTTTTTAATACTCTTCACAATCTTTTTTGTGATTTTTATTAAACATATTTCAAGAGTTTCTAACCCTTTTATTAATCCTAAACTAGGGAAAAACATTCCGTTTATGCTTGGTTTGTTTTCTGGTGGGTTAATATTTTCTATAGTAGCTGGTTTTATATCAATGGTGCCTTATATGATGAAAACTATTTATCATGTAAATGTAGCGACAATAGGTAATAGTGTTATTTTTCCTGGAACCATGAGTGTTATTGTTTTTGGTTATTTTGGTGGTTTTTTAGTGGATAGAAAAGGATCATTATTTGTTTTTATTTTAGGATCATTGTCTATCTCTATAAGTTTTTTAACTATTGCATTTTTTGTTGAGTTTAGTATGTGGTTGACTACTTTTATGTTTATATTTGTTATGGGCGGATTATCTTTTACTAAAACAGTTATATCAAAAATAGTATCAAGTAGTCTTTCTGAAGAAGAAGTTGCTTCTGGAATGAGTTTGCTAAATTTCACAAGTTTTTTATCAGAGGGAACAGGTATAGCAATTGTAGGAGGTTTATTGTCACTACAATTGATTAATCGTAAACTAGTTCTGGAATTTATAAATTATTCTTCTGGAGTGTATAGTAATATTCTTGTAGCCATGGCTATCCTTATTATTTTATGTTGTCTTTTGACGATTATTGTATTTAAACGTTCTGAAAAGCAGTTTGAATAGTTATATTATATTTTGGTTTAGAACTATGAGTGGCTAGCATTTTGCCACTCATTTTTTGCGTTAGCAAAAACAGGTTTAAGCCTCGCAGAGCACACGTATTAACGACTTATTGTAAAATAAGTCTAGTGTGTTAGACTTTAATAAATAAAGATGGCAACTAAACAATAATTAAGGAGTGAAAAACATATGTCACATTCGATTATTAGAATTGCTAAAGTGAAATCAAAAGTTAATTCAACAGGTATACAAAAACATATACAAAGAGAAAATGAAAATTATGAAAATGTAGATATAGATTTAGAAAAAACACACATGAATTATGATTTGGTTAATGACGATAAAATAAACTTGAATGACGAGATTGAAAAGAAGATTGCAGAAAATTATCAAGGAAAACGAAAAATTAGAACAGACGCGATAAAACATGTTGACGGTTTGATAACATCAGACAATGAATTTTTTAAAGATAAGTCACAAGACGAAATAAGGGCCTTTTTTGAGCATTCTAAAGAATTTATAGAGAATGAGTACGGAAAAGATAATTTGCTTTATGCGACCGTTCATTTGGACGAGAAAACACCACATATGCATTTTGGTATTGTACCGATAACGCAGGACGGAAGATTAAGTGCTAAAGAAGTGATAGGTAATAAAAAGGCTTTAACTGAATTTCAAGATAGATTCAATGAGCATGTGAATGATAAGGGTTATGACTTGGAACGTGGAGAGCCGAAACATAAAACACAAAGAAAACATGTTGAAGTACAGCGCTACAAAGAAAAAACAAAAGTCTATGAAAGAAGCTATGAACATGTTTTGGAAAATTACAAAAAGCTTGTTAGTAACACTGATAGGGTCTTAGAACAGAAAAAGAAAGCAGAAAGAGATAATCAAAGATTACTGGATCAAATGCGTGAGTTGGAAGAAGAAAGGGACGTAGAACGGGCAAAATTGGACGAAATAAGAGCGAAACAGGAAAAACAAGAACGAGAGTACCAAAAACTTATAGATGTCCTTAAAACGCCTATAAACGTTGAATATGAGTATGAATATAAAAAGCCTAGTCTTTTTAGTGAAGAACGCTATACAACGGATAATGTGATTGTTTCAAAAGAGTTGTTAGATAAAATTGATAAGCAAGCTAAAGTTGGTCAGAAGATTGGTAAAGCATATTACGAATTGAAAAATGATTTAAAAGTGCCACAATATCAAGAAAAGATACAACAGCAGCAAGCAGAAATTAATAAAAAGGCTAGAGTGATTAATAAGCAAAATGAAATTATAAAAGCAGAACGTGAAGCGCATGAAGAAACAAAACGAAAGTTAAGTACTAACAGACATGTACTTGGACTTGCGAAAGAATTGTTTGGTTTTGTTAAAACGGTTGTAGGTCAAGAGGTTTATCATAAAGCGATAGATAAAATTGATAGTTACTTACAAAACAACAACATGGAAAACAAGGAAGTTGCAAGAACAC
>CATLGL010000082.1 GCA_949935895.1 uncultured Clostridia bacterium | reverse complement strand
AATAGCAAGCGGAGAAGTAACAGATATTGCAATTGAACATGCAAAACAGTTACGAAGAAGTGCTATATAAAATGCACTCGTAAACTCAAAGTAGCAACCTTTTGGTTTACCATAAAGGAAGTAGAATAGAGTATAAATATTCAAGCTGAAAGCTTGCTATTTATACCAATATAGTATGAATTGTAATGAGAATGAAATAGGCAAATTGGACTTTATGTAAAATTTGTGGTATAATAAAAGGTAAGAATGGCAATAACCTTTGCAATAACAGGTTCGGTTTGTAAGAACCTAAGGGCCAATACTATTTTAAAACTTTGGGAGGACAAAAAATGAGAAAAAATAGTAAAAAGGAACAAAGAAGAGCCACAAAAGAACGGATGTTAGTAAACTTACTAATGTGGATTGCAAGCATACTAATCCTAGGGTTAGTTATCGTGTTTTCGCCAGCAAGACGGGTAGAAGCAAAAGAATGGGATGCAACATTACAAATTCAGCCTATTCCAGCTCCAGTATTGAAAGAATTCGACTGGGACAACTTTAATTCAATCTATACAGAAGATATTGAAACTGTAAAGAGGGAAGAAGAAGATATGCTTCGAAAGAAGGAAGAAGAAACCAAAAGAAAACAAGAAAACCCAAATGAAGTGTGGTGGCTTGCAAAAGGCATCCACGGGGAAGCAGGGATATGTGACACAGATGAAAAATATCGTGTAGGGACAGTCATCATGAACCGCGTAGAACGCCCAGACTATCCTAATACGGTAAGAGGTGTAATATCCTCTGGTGAGTATTCTTGTTATCAGAATACTCAGTGGTTTTCTGAAGAGCCCACACAAGAAGAGTGGGCAATTGCTCGAGACATTTATGAAAATGGTGTCCGAGTTTTTGAAGAAAATGTGGTTTTTCAGTCAAAACGTGCCTACGGGGAAGTAGTATTTGTATCCGAGTGGCATGAATATGGCGCAAAAAGGTGATATCGTTAAAAGCGATATCACCTTTTTTTGTAGAATGGAAAGAATTGGAATGGACTTTATTGGAAACTAGTAGTATAATATTAAGAAGTCATTGGCATTGACCAATGCCCTTTGTATAAAAGTTTCTTGATGTATGGGAGAAACTGACAAAGGAAAAAACAAAAGAAGGAGGATAGAAAAAGAAATGCACTTTTTCAGTAAGGAAGGAGTTCGGGAAAGCGTAGAGATGTTGGCAAAGGGTGTAATCATTACAACTTTTGCAGTACCACTGGTCATACCAGTAGTAAATCAATACGTTCTAGAACGTCTTCCAGATGTTGTAATCGAAGGGATGGCAAACACGCCAAAACAAGAGGCGAAAACAGAAGAATTGCCAGAATTTAACTGGAGTAACTTTGTTTCTACTTACCAAGAAGAAATAGAGTTAACAAAGGAAAAAGAAAAACGGTTTATAGAAGGACTTATACTTTTAGAAGCAGGTCCTAGCAAGGACAGGCAGATATTAGTTGCAGAAGTAATAAGAAACCGTACCAAACATCCTGATTTTCCTGATGAAACCATACAGGTATGTAATCAAGATGGGCAATTTCAACCTGTTCAAAATGGAGTTCTTGTGAATAACCAAGGAATTCCATTGGATTTGGAGGCTATTCCAGAGATGGAGGAAGTCTATGAGAAAGTTTTTGTGCAGAACTCTAACGAAACAGAAGAGTTATTAAAGAAAGAAGCTTTGAAAAATGGACTTCAAAACGAAAAATACTGGAAAGGGGGAGCCTTGTATTTTTCAAACCTCGAAGCAGTATCGCAAGAAGTATATGCTAAAGGTCAATATGATCAAATAAAAGTATCGGTTAAAGTTGGAGGCAATACGTACTGGCGATATTGGGGGTAAGAAAGATGTAACATCTTTTTAGACTACACTGTTAATAAGGTATTTGCTTTATTAGCAGTGTAGCACCTCTAAAGTAGAAGGTGCTTTTTTTAGGTTATATGAATTTATATACAGCTTCTGCAAAACCAGCATTTTCAGAGGTGTTTGTTGTAACATAGCTTGCTACTTTTTTTACTTCTTCATAAGAATCAGATAAAGTTGCACTTGTACCAGACATTTGTATCATATCGATATCATTGATATTATCTCCAATAGCCATTACATCAGAACGCTCTAGATTTAAAAAACGGCTAAGATATTCTAAAGCATAACCTTTTCCAATATGAAGGGGAGTAATATCTAAATATTCATATTCTTTATCAATAATTTTATCTTTATAGAAACCCTTTTTTTGAATTAAAGTTACATTAACATCAAACTTTGATAAAATCTCTTCTTTTAAATTAGATAAAGCCTCTGTACTAGAAATTACTAATTTAAAAATAGAAGTTTGATGAATATTGATATATTCTTTTATATTTTCCACTATTTTAAAAGATAAACTAGGACTATTTTTACGACCGATGTAATAAGTAATTTCGAAGGTCCATGTATTGCAAATTTTCCGTAATAACTTCAGCTTCACTATATACATGAATATGTAAATGATATTTCTTAGCTAAATCATAACAGGTATTAAAATAATCAATAGGCAGTAGATTTTTATAGATTTCTTCTCCCGTTTTTAAGTTGATAATTTGGGTACCATTTCCAAAAATACCATAAGAAGCATGACATTTATCGCAAATATCTTTGGTAATAGAATAGGTTTTGCCAGTACAAATAGCAAAATCGATATTTTTTTTGTTAATATCTTCAATAGCACTTAAATTTCCAGTTGGGATAAAATTATTATGATCTACTAAAGTACCGTCTAAATCACTTGCAATTAGTTTAATTGGCATAAGAAACCTCCATAACAAAAAAATAACATATTTATTGTATCATATCTTTATAAGGATTAGTAGCAAAAATAAAAAAAATAAGGTATAATATTAAAAAATAATGAAAAAGAGAGGATTACCATGCGAAATATCAAATTAACGATAGAATATGATGGAAGCGATTTTAATCGGATGGCAAAAACAACCAGATAAACCTAATATACAAGGGACAATAGAAGAGGTAATAAAGAGTATTACCAAAGAACAAGTAGATTTAATTGCATCTCGGAAGAACTGACAGAGGAGTTCATGCTTTTCGGACAAGTTGCTAATTTTAAAACAAATTCTAATATACCGATTTCTAAATTTGCTATTTGCTTAAATTCAAGATTAAGAAAAACAATTGTGATAAAAAAAGCAGAAGAGGTAGAAGAAGATTTTCATGCAAGATTTGCTTGTAAAAAAAAGACATATGAGTATCGCATCAATAATTCAGAATATGGAAGCGCTATTTTTAGAAATCTAGAATATCATATTCCACGAGCATTAAATGTGAAAAAGATGCAAAAAGCAGCTAGCTATTTTGTAGGAGAACATGATTTTAAAGCATTCAGAGCAAGTGGCACCAGTAGTAAAAGTAGTGTAAGAACAATTTATGAGGCAAAGGTGACAAAACAAGGAGATATAATTACAATTTCATTAACAGGAAATGGATTTTTATATAATATGGTTCGTATTATTGCAGGAACATTGGTGGAGGTAGGATTAAATAAAATAGCACCAGAGGAAGTACCAGAGATAATAGAAAAAAGAGACAGAACAAAAGCAGGAAAAACATTGCCAGCGGAGGGTCTATATTTAGTAAAAGTAGATTATTGCTAATATGTAACAAAATAAGTAAAGGATTCATAAGATATACTAGCCAAAGAATAATAAAGGAGAGAAGACGATGAATACTTTACTTATATTTTTTGCATTACCACTTGCTACTATTATATTAGCAGTTGTCTTACAAAAATTAATCAAAAGTCCAATATTAGTTGCAGCAATCTTTTTTGCTATATATTTAATTATAGCTTTTGCTGTTTTTAATGCTACATTTTTAGTTGCAGCAATTGTATATACATTTTTAGCTTATGTTACAGCAGCGATTGTAAAAATAATTTGTTGCTTTTTAAAAAACTGGAATTGCCACTGTATGAATCAAAGAAATGATAATTGTTATATAAGAAATACGAATGCAACAAATAATATAGAATCGCTAAATGGAGATATAGAAACATTTAATTTATCAAATACCAACAATTGTATGTGCCAAGTAAGTTGCAGAAAGAATACTAGAGAATTTAATAATGGATATAACAGAGGTTATAATAATGGTTATGATAATGCATATAATTTTATTAGTAACAATGGAGGAATTGCCACAAATGAAAATAATACAAACAATCCTTCATGTTGTTGCATGTGTAATCGTAGAAGATGCCGAATTTCATAAGATATATAAGATAAAAGAGCTTATATAAGGAGTGCAATGCCCCCAATTATTAGACAAAAAAGTTTGATAATTAGGTTTCACCTTAAAAATAAGCTCTTTTTCTATTACATTCATACAAAAAATCTCGAGGATTAATTATACAAGTCATTTTCGTACAAATCCTCTATATAAACATCCTTTTCTTCAAAATTATCAACAAAACTAATTTTAGCAATATTATCATGTACTTCTTGTACCCATACAGGTCTTTCATCATAATAAACATCAATTTTTTCCTTATTATTTAACATATCGTGTAATCTTTCTAAATTCATAGCTTGTACCTCCTAATATAATTATTTGTTATTTAATTATATCCGTATGGTAAGAAAAATATACCAATATAAGTTGATTTTAAAAATATGCTATGATAAAATAAACCATGATTAACAAAAGAAAACTAAAAGGAGTAACAATGGAGGAAGAAAAGAAATTAGCACAAAAGAAGAAACAAAATATGAGATTATATCCATTTTATAAAATGATAGCTGCAGATGTGTTATTTTTCAATGCTATAAAAGTGCTGTTTTACACACAGATAAAAGGGATATCAAATGCAAATGTAGTTTTTATAGAGACCATGTATGCATTTTTTAAGCTTGTATTACAAGTTCCAATGGCAGTAGTTGTTTCTAAATTAGGAATTAGAAAAAGTATTATTATAGGAAATATATTTTGGTTAGCAGAAGTAGTGTTAATAATGATTTCCAATCACTATGCAGTAATTGTCTTATCACAACTGCTATCTGCTATAGGGTGGTCATGTAAATCCATAGCAGAGACACCAATGCTAAATACATCTATACCTGAGGCACATATAAAAGGGAAAATATTTACAAAATTAGAAAGTAAAGGATATTCTAGATATTGCTATATTTCAGCAATTACTACTATAATGGCTGGTTTTTTATACGAAATAAATGGTTATATACCAATTATACTTGCTATTTCTTTTATGATATTAGTATTGCTAATTTCTATTAATTTTAATGAAATAAAACAAATAGAAAGCACAAAGAATAAAACAATGAAACAAAGTATTAAAGAAGTAAAAGAAGGAATTAGCTTTATTATTAAATCTCCAAGATTAAAGAGTTTATTGTTGATGATAGGATTTATGTGGGGAATTATATGCATATTTGGAACATATCAAACCACATTATTAAAAGATATTCATGTGCCTGCTAAATATATAGGAATTATATTGGCAACATTGGATATTATACAAGGAATATCTGCTACCAGGGCAAATTATTTTAATGAAAAACATAAAAATAAAACATTAACTTTAATTGCCTTACAGATGACATTAGGTATAATTGTGGCAGGAGGAGTAGTTATAATAGCAATACCGAGAATACCACAACTTACTATTATTATTTTTACTTATGTTTTAAGAATGTCAGATAAGGGAATCTTTCAAATTATACGAAAACGATATATGGGAAATTTTATGCCACAAGAAATGTTAACAAAAGTTTATGCTATATATAGTATGATAGCAAGTGTATCTAGAATGTTAGTAGGAGCAATAGGGTCTTATTTATTAACATTTATGACAATTGAATATGCTATGGTAGTAATAGGAATTTTATTTACCATTGTGATGTGTTTAATTTCGTTATATATGAAAACAAGGATAGGACTAAAACCAGAGGAATATACCAATAAAGATATTGCCTATATAGGTTAAAAATAAGAAAGGACTGGAAAAAGGTGGAAATTATATATAAAAATCAGATAATGGAACTAGAACAAGGGATTACAGTATATAAATTATTAGAACAAGAAATAAAGCAAAGTGAAACGGAAGTAATTGCATGTAAAGTGAACAATGAAGTAAGAAGTTTAAATTTAACATTAACAAAAGATGCACATGTAGAACTAATTGATTTAAACTCAAAAGATGGTATGATGATTTATATTAGAGGAATTATGTATATTATGTCAAAAGCATTAAGTGAATTATATCCAGATGCTTTTTTAACAGTGAATTATCAATTATCAAATGCTATGTTTTGTGAATTAGAAAATATGGAAGTAACAGAAGAAATGATTCAAAATATTCATAAAAGAATGGGA
>CATLGL010000081.1 GCA_949935895.1 uncultured Clostridia bacterium | reverse complement strand
CCGTATCGCTTTCGCTGGTAGTCGACCCCCATTTTCTAGGGTCCAAATCCCAACTCTCCTCATTATTTAAAACAATACCCTGCGCAAGGCAGGGCATTGTTTTAAATGGCGGTGTAGTAAACCTCAACGGTATTGAGCATACGAAAGATGAAATTTCGCTAATATTCTAAACCGATGGCCACCAATCTTTTCTATCCCCGAATCACAAATGTACCATTGCCTCACTGCAATAACAGGGAATCTACAGGGATATTTAATCAGATTTTATGCGCAAAATCTTCGTAAATGTACAGCTTCTCTTAAATAGCTCCTATCTAGCCACAAATTTATCAGGGATATTTTGATCAAAGAACAGGGATTTTATCTATTAACATTTCTAAAAATAGTTACTCATAATCTTCAAGATTGAATTCTGTGCTTAGAATGTAACTTTTAATACATGGTTTTTGATATTTTTTACGAACACAGTTAAATGATAAATAAGCGTCCTTATTTAATTGTTTTACGAAGCATAATGTCTGTAAAAATCGATCATTTACAGAGATGTGCGCATATTTTCCATCAAAAGCACCAGCCAACGGTGCATCATCGTATATTCGTTGTCTTTCAGAATATTTAAACTCAAAAACACTTGGATCAGAAGGATTGGAATGTTCAAATTTTGTAAAAGCGTAAATAGGAACATAAGTTCCTTTGGGATAATTTTTTGTACTTGAAAAAACGACTTCACCTTTAAGTTCTAAAAATTCAGATTGATCATCTCTGTATCCTTCAGGAAAACGCTGAAAACTTAGAGAAAGATCAAAATCTATAATTTTAATCACAAATATTATTCCTACTTCATCCCATTTAGTCATAAAAGCCAATATTACCCATGCTAAAAAATTAAAATTGTGTTAATAGAAGAGTTTTATTCCTGGACATTAAAAATATTTTACCCTATTTTAATAAATAGTAAATTAGAGTAAAATATGATGAATTGTAAACTAAAATTTATAGACTTATTTGCCGGTTGCGGCGGACTCTCTTTAGGATTAATGAATGCCGGCCTAGAGGGAATTTTTGCTATTGAAAAAACGGAAGATGCCTTTAAAACCCTTATTCATAATTTAGACCACAAGAAAATAAAAAATGGATACAAATGGCCAATATGGCTACCCCAAAAAAACATGACGACTCGAGATTTACTTGATAATTATCAGTCTCAATTACAAGAATTAAAAGATAAAGTAGATTTAATTGCAGGAGGGCCACCTTGCCAAGGTTTTTCTTTTGCTGGTTTAAGAAACCCTAACGATCCTCGCAATAGACTTACCGAAGAATATATTGAAATAGTATCAATCATAAATCCTAAATTCTTATTGTTAGAGAATGTCAAAGGATTTCAAGCTGCTTTTAAAAAAAATGGTGCCTCAACACAAGCATATTCAGAGTATGTTGTTGAGAGATTATCAAACCTAAATAAAGGTTATAAGGTTTTCAGTAAAGTTTTACCAGCCTCTTTATTTGGCGTTCCTCAACCACGCCCTAGATTTATAATGATTGCAGTGAGAAATGACATTGCTCAAAAAATATCTTACACTACTTTAGGAAACGAAGAATTCTACCAAAAAATTCTTCAACAAGCTGATAAATTTAAAAAAGAGAACAATTTATCAAAGATTACCGTTCTGGGTGACGCAATTGGTGATCTAGAAATCAAAGGAAAAAAACTTATTGAATGTATTGATAGCAAAAATTTTAAACAAATAAGTTATACCGAGCCTAAGATTCTTAATCCTTATTTGAAGCTTATTCGACGCAATGTAAAAAAGGATTTTATGCCTGACAGTCTTCGTATTCCAAACCATAAAAAAGAAACCAGAAGTAAATTTGAGTATATATTGCAGAAATCAATCAAAGGGCATACTCTTTCAAAAGAACTCAGGGAAGAATTGCATATAAAAAAACAATGCTTTACAGTATTATCACCAAAAGCATTATCTACAACGATAACGACTCTTCCCGATGATTGTATGCACTATTCTGAACCAAGGGTTTTAACGGTTCGAGAAAATGCCCGAATACAATCTTTTCCGGATTGGTTTGAATTTAAGGGTAAATATACAACAGGTGGCGATAGACGTAAAATAGAGTGTCCTAGATACACTCAAGTAGGTAATGCTGTTCCGCCTCTTATGGCAGAAATACTTGGACAGTCAATATTAGCTATGGAAAGATTAATCAATGAATGAGCAACAAAAACTATTTTTTCAAGTAAATGCAGGAATTAAGAATATTGTAGGTAAAGAGCTTATTCATAGTGATAGTATCGCCATAATTGAACTTATCAAAAATTCAAAAGATGCAGATGCCACTAAAAGTACCATACAGTTTATAAATGAACAAAAAAGTCAAGATTCATCTTTAATCATTTCTGATAATGGTAAAGGAATGTCTTTAAACGATCTGAAAAATAAATGGTTAAATGTTGCATATTCTGAAAAAAAAGAAAATATGCTTAATAAATTATATGCTGGCAATAAGGGAGTCGGTAGGTTTAGCTGTGATCGACTTGGAAAAAATCTTACATTATATACCAAAGCTCAAGAGGGAAATTACATAAAACTCTCTATAAATTGGGAAGATTTCGAAAATAAGGGAATAAATGATGAGATGTCTACAATCCCTGTTCTTGCACAAGAATTATCAAAACACGATTTTTTACAGGAAATAAATGTTCAAAATTTTACAACAGGAACAATTCTTAAAATTGAAAATCTAAGAGAGACATGGCCCACAACGAAGTTACGAAAACTAATTGCAGAACTAGAAAAATTTTCGCCATCTATTGATGATGATTTTAGCATCTTTTTATATTCAGATAATCAAGATAACACCATTGCAAATAAGCTTAATAAACGTATCGAAAATAATATTTTAGAAAAAGTTTCTTTTAAAACTACACACATTGAATCTTCTATTGATGCTGAAGGAAAAAACATCAATACAACTCTTTATTATCAAAATAAAGAAGTGTACCGCTACTCAGTGAGAAACCCTTTTCCTAAATTAAAAAACATAAAGACAGTAATCCATTATATTGACCCACTAGCCCGCTCTTATTTTACAAGGACTGTTGGTATTACCCCCGTAGAATATGGTTCAATTTTTCTGTTCTATAATAATTTTAGAATATCTCCTTATGGAAATGTTAAGAATGATTGGTTGGGATTAGATCAACGAAAAGCTCAAGGACGCGCGCGATATTTTGGAACTCGAGAGCTTTTTGGGCGTATTGATATCATTGATAAAGATAATACTTTTGAAGTTTTATCCAATCGAGAAGGACTAGCCCAAAATCAAGCATTTATAGACTTAGTTGCCTATGATAAAGAAGATAAAACCACCATCTTAATTGATGAAGAAGATGAAGATAGAGAAAGTTATGGCTATATTACCAATATTATCAGACAATTAGAAAATTTCGTTGTAAATGGTTTAGAATGGAATAGATTATTTGATAAACAAAATCCTTCTTCAACAAAAGTTATATCCGAAAACGATGTTCTAAAAAACCCCGAACGTTACACAATGCGCCAAATATCACCTGAAAAAGTTAAAGCTGCTTGCGAAAAACTGCTAAAATCTAACTGGAAAATATCCGACATTCAAATTAATGAAGATCTCATTTCTCATATTTTTTCAGAAGCCCAACAGAAATATGAAGAATTTTTAAATGACTTCATGGAAAAAATAAAAGACAAATCATTTACGGAATTATCTGCCACTCAAAAAGGAAATGTTCGAAAAATAATTGAACGAGAACGTCAGGCGACTAAAATTGCAGAAAAAGACAGAGATATTGCTGAACAAAAAGCAAAATATGCAGCTGAACAAGCAGATCGAACGCAACAGCTATTTGAAGCCGAAAAACGTCGTAGCAGCTTTTTAGAAGAGCTTAATTCTCCCAAAGTAAATTTTGATGCTCTCGTTACTCATGTAATCAAACAATTTTCTCAAGGTATGAAAAGAAATATTGATGCAACATTAAAAATGTATTACCAAAGTTCAGAAAATACAAGCAAAGAGGAGTTAATTGAAGTATTAGAAACTTTATCGTATGATCTTTCTATAGTAACAGAAACAGCTTCCATTGCTCAATATGCAAATTTTGATCTAAAGGTTTCGTATATTGACGACGATATTTATGCTTTTATTGAAGACTATGTTAACACAATCGCATCCAAACAAAAACGATGGGGTCTAAATATAACATATATTAACTCTGAGAGAGAAAATTTAAAAGTAGAGTTTTTACCATCCGAAATTTGTACTTTTATTTCTAACATACTTGATAATGCTCGAAAAAATAATGCTAAAAATGTAAAAATCATTTGCGGAAACAGAAAAATCATTTTTGAGGATAATGGAGATGGCTTTGATTTTCAAACATTTAGCGCAGAAGATTTTTTAAAGAAAGGCATTACGACAACCTATAATGGAAGTGGATTAGGATTATATCATAACAAAATTATTGCCGAGAAAATTAATGCAAAAATTAATTTAAGAAATAGTGAACAAAAAAAAGGAGCGATAATAGAAATGGAGTTCAATAAATGAAAACCGAGTATAAAGCGCTTTGGGTTGATGATAAACATTCTACCGTTATTGGCGAAAAAAAACTAATAGATAACTTTTTAAAAACAGAAGGTATAAAATTTACCTCTATTGATGTTACTATTAAACCTAGTTGGACAGCTGAAAAGGATGAAGTTTTTATTTCAGCTATCAATGATCCTGAACTAGATATCGCATTCATTGATTTCAATATGGCTCAAGATAAAAATGGTGCACAAATAATTAACTTCATTCGACAGGGGCAAAAACATTATCATTTACCAATTATATTTTATACTAATGAAACTAACGCATTAGATTTTTTACAAAAAAAGATCTTCGAATTAAATCAAGCCCAACCACTGCAAAACATTTTAGACGGTATTTATTTTTGTGATCGTGCTGACATTAGTCTGAAATCCATAAAAATTCTAGAAGGATTATTAAAAAAAGAAGAAAAACCCCAAAGAGGTAGAGGATTATTAATGGATCGAGTTAGTGAATTAGAAGCTTTAGTACTTAAAGCAATAGAAAAATATTGGAACAAACTACCTGAAGATAAAAAAGCTACAATAAGGCAAGATTTTGAAAATAAACTTCAAAAGCGTAAAGCTGACATTGAGAATTTAATTAAAATATTTAATGATGATTGCTCAGAAAATTTTGTAAAATTCATTATCGACAATAAATTAAAAATAGATTCTACAACTAGAACCATCTTGTTGTGCAAGATTTTAAAACATTTTTCAGAAATTCAACCTGACATAAAAACAAAATTGAATACATTATGTTCAGGAGAACCAACATCTTTATTTAAAATTAGAAACAATTATGCCCATAAGACATTAAAAGAAATAGAGCCTGAACATAATAAAGAAAGATGTATTTATATTAGAAAAGAAACAACAGCCCAATTGGAAAATATTAGAAAAATAATATAGTCAATTTTATGAAAGCCGTAATTTTTGATATAGATGGAACTCTTGCGGATAATTCAGAAAGACAAAAATATCTTTCTGAACTAAGATGGGACATGTTTTTTAATGAAATGGGAAATGATTATCCTGTTAAAGAAGTTTTAGAGCTTTATAATCTAATCAAAAATTCACAACAATATAAAATGATAATAGTTTCAGGACGTCCAGAAAAATATAAAAAGCTTACAGAGCAATGGCTTACATGGAATAATATTTATTATGATGATCTTTACATGAGAAAAGACGGTGATCAGAGAAAAGATAATGTGATTAAACAAGAAATCCTTAAACATATAAAAGAAAAGTATGAAATATCATTTGCTTTTGATGATAGAAAATCTGTCGTTGATATGTGGCGTGAAAATGGTGTGTTTTGTTTTCAATGTCAAGATCATAATTATTAATCTTCTCCACTGCGTCTCATATACCCCAAACACGATGAGGAAACGTCAATATTATTTAGAATAGTGCTTTTATTGATTATCTGATTGCCCCATTGGTCAACATCTTTGACAACTATAACATCCGCTCTGTCTTTTCCTTTTTTCAGGAAAGTATATTCAATATCGCCGACAGTCAAAACAAGCGTATCTGCGTCTTTTTTCTTAAATTGATAATTGTTTGCAGAAGCAAAATCAGAATTAAACTTTGCCGCATCTTCTATAAGAAACTGTACAAAGAAGATTATCGGACATTTATTAACCTTTACCCGCATAAAATCCGGAGCCGCCTGCTGCATTTTTCTTATAATCAGATTGTCCTCGGCTAAAAGCGCCGCAATCTTTCTATTTATCTGATTTTGAGAGGAAATTTCGCTCTTTAACTCCTTAAATTTTTCTATTTTCGGCGTATTTTTCTCTTTTTGCCGCGCCACAGTTTGATAATCCGCAACAATACGGTTTCCGTCATTCTTATCAAAATATTCTCCGTTTTCACAAATCTGATAGACTTGGGTAAAATAAGCAATTATTTTATCACGCTTCCAGCATGCAACAGCGCTGTCATTAGATTGTTCAGCAAAACCGGCAACGGTCAACCCCTTAGATATTTTACAGGCATTAAACTTTTCAGAACTTACCAATACGTCATCAAGAAGTTTCTCTTTCTTAATTAAATTATTTGTCTGCTCAATCTGTTCAGACAGCTTTTGTATTTGCTTGGCAT
>CATLGL010000080.1 GCA_949935895.1 uncultured Clostridia bacterium | reverse complement strand
AACAAATATGGGTTTTATGTTTTGTGATTGTAGTAATTTAATTAATATAGATGTAAGTAATTTTAATACAAGTAATATAACAAATATGAATTGGATGTTTGGGAATTGTCTAAAAGCAGAAAATATAAATGTAACTGGATTAGATACGACTAAAGTAACAGATATGAGTTATATGTTTGCAGGATGTTGGGTAGTAAAACAATTAGATTTATCTAGTTTTAATACAAACAATGTAACTAGTATGAAAGATATGTTTAAATATTGCTATAATATAACAAGTATAAAGGTAGGAACAGGTTGGGAAACAAAAAATGCAGATATAAGTGGTATGTTTGATGATTGTGGAGTAAGTAATGTAGGCTAAACTATAAATATGGATATTTGTTCCTGAATATTTCATTTGTAACTTAGAGTTACTTAGAACAATTGAAAAAATTCTTTTAGGTGGTAAAACAATAGAAAATTATATACATAAAACATGTTAACAAATAGTTTCTACTATGATATATTTAATAAAAAATAATGTGAAAGGAAAACAAAAGAGAAATGATGAAGGATAGAGGAATTACATTGATTGCTTTGGTTATAACAATAATAGTATTACTTATTTTAGCAGGAATAACCATCAATATGATACTAGGACAAGAAGGGATATTAGCAAGAGCCCAATATGCAAAAATAGAAAATGAAAAAGCCCAAATAGAAGAAGAATTAGAATTAGAAATAACAGATTTAGAAGCAAGACAGCTAGGAGAAGTAAGATTAGAAGATATAGCTGAAAGATTTAGAAATTTAGGGATACAAATTACTACAGAAGAAGAAGATGGAATAGAAGGAGAGTATAAAAATTATGAATTTTTAGTAGATGAGAAAAAAGAAGTAATAGTAGGTGGAAAATTAGAAGGAGAAAAGCCAAAAGTAGTAATAGGAATGGCAGTAGACGATGAAAGTGGAAACATAAAAATACAAGTATTAGCAAGTAGGGCAGATGATTCAATAGAACCTACAAATGGTGCCACTTTAATTTTAGAAAATAGTAAATCCAATAAAGTATTTGAAGTGTCAGAAAATGGAATTTATAGATTTAAAGTAACAGGAAGAAATGGGAGAGTATCAATAGTAAAAGCAATTGTAAATAATATAGCAGAAACAATTGAAACAAAATCAATAATAGAAGGTGTTTCTAAAATAAATAGTAGTGGAATAAAAACAGTAAGAGTAATAGAAAAAGAATATTCAATAAATACCATCTTATATGAAGGAGATGTAAAACTTGATGGAAATATGGAGTTAATAGGTTCTATATTAACAGAAACAATATATGAATTTGGAAATAAAAGTGATGTAGCTACACAAACCGAGGAAGCAAAAAATACAGTATTATTAAAAATAAATGGAAATTTAACAATTGAAGAAGGTGTAACATTAACGTCTTGCAAAAGTAATAATGGTTATGGTGGACCAAAAGGAATGATAATCTATTGTACAGGAACATTTAAAAATAATGGAACAATAAGTATGACTGGAAGAGGTGCAAAGGCACAAGGAGAAGATGTATATCTGTGGAAAAATGAAAATAATAGTTATGAATATATACCAGCGCTTGGCGGATTAGGAAAGCAAGGAGTTAGGAGCTCAGCTACCTCTTTTAGTGTAGAGGGATTAAGTGGTAATAATGGAATCAACCGTCAAACAGCTGGAGGAGGATCTGGTGGAGCAAGAGGCACATATTCTATATCAGGAGCAAGTGGAAATGGAACATCATATTCTGGTGGAACAGGAGGTGGTGGAACTCATACTAACGGGTCAGATGGAATAACTACGATTATTAAAGCGGAAAATGGTTCTAATACAGGAGGAGCAGGAGGAAACGGAGCTGTTCGAGAAGCACCAAGTGAATGGGCTGCATCGGGAGGAGTAGGAAATCCAGGAGGAAAAAGTTATTCTTGGCAAGATAATAAATATCTTATGGCTGATGATGGTAAAAATGGAACAGGAGGATTATTAACAATATATGCAAATTATTTCAATAACAATAATAATATAGAGTCAAAAGGCTTAGATAATAGAAGTCTTAGGCAATATGTATCTGCAGGTGGAGGGGCATCTGGAGGCGGTAGCATCAATATTTTTTATAATAATCTAATCTCGAGAGGAAATTTAGATTCAAGTGGTGGTAGTGCTATTGGGCATGATACAAAAGGAGGAGCAGGAGGAACAGGAAGTATTACAATAGGAAATATTTCAACAGGAAGTTTTGAATGTGACTATAAGAATTATTAAATAAGAAAACAAAGTGAATGAGAAAAATGTTTTACTATAAGATAGGAATTATACAGATTACATCAGTTATTGCAATTTTGTTCTCTTATGACGAAAAAATAAAATATAGCAATGAATATCACATTAGAATGAGTTATATAAAATAGCGAAAAAACACATGTAAATATAAAATAAGGAAGGGTGTAGTTATGAAAAAGAATCAAGGAATTACATTACTAGCACTAGTTATTACGATTATTGTATTGTTAATCTTAGCAGGAATTACTTTGCGGATTGACAGTAGGGGATGAAGGAATTATACTAAAAAGTAAAGAGGCAAAAGCGGAGTGGGAACAAGCAACAAAAAATGAACAAAAATCGTTAGACGAATTATATAGTTCCATGTTAGTTGCAACAAATGATGACTCTAAAATAACTCTTTCAATGGAAGAATTAAAGACAGTTATTAAAAAAGAAGTTCAAAAAGCAATAGAAACCCAAGATATTACAGATAGTCTTCATTTAAATACTGATTATGTAGAAAGAAGAGTAATTGCAAAAATGACTAAAAGTGGAAACACAATAAGGCTTACAGCATATTTAACAGTACTTGCAGACATACCAGCTAATACGCCAATTATAACAATTGATGAAACATATAAACCTAATGAAAATATTGTAGAAATAGCTCTAGTTCGGAGAAGTTCAACATTATATAAACCTAACTAAAAATGGCGATATTTATTATGCTACAACAATAAGTGCAGGTGAGAAAGTGAAAACAATGGCAGTAAACATCGTATGGCAAATTTAAAATAACAAAAATAAAAAATGTCAAGAGTTCTTATTTTGTTTTCTGTATTATGGATAAAACATAGAAAAGATAAGAAAATTCAAAAACTACTTGCCAAAAGGAAAATTCCATGGTAAGATTATAACCATAAAGAAAAAAAACAGTAAAAAGGACAAGGCAATAAACTAAAAGCAAAAGAGAGCTAGAGAAGGGTGTGATTCTAGTTGCATAATTGGTTTATTTGTTATCACCTTTTTTGTTATTTATCTGAAAATAAAGTAAGATAAATCGTGTTGCTTACGTTACAAAGTAAAATAAGAGAAAAATAGTATAGAACTATTTTTAAATTAGGTGGTACCGCGGAAATATAAGCCATTTCGTCCTAAATAATAAGGAGGAAATGGCTTTTTTGAGTAAGAAGGAGGAACACAAATGGAGGATAATAAACTAAATTATAGTGAAACATTAAATTTACCAAAAACTGATTTTCCCATGAGAGGAAATTTGCCACAAAATGAACCACACATCTTACAAGATGTGTTTGAAAATGGTTTATATGAAAAAATGCTAAAAAAAAATGAAGGGAAAAAAAGCTTTGTATTACATGATGGACCACCATATGCTAATGGGGAAATTCATTTAGGTCATGCGTTAAATAAAGTGTTAAAAGATACTATTGTAAGATACAAAAATTTACAAGGATTTTATACACCATATGTGCCAGGGTTTGATACTCATGGTATGCCAACAGAAAAAAAAGCAATTGAGAAATTAGGACTAAACCGTGATACGATACCTGTTACAGAATTTCGTGATATTTGTAAACAATTTACAGTTGATTATAAAGATAAACAAATAGAAGGATTTAAACGTTTAGGAGTATTAGGTGATTGGGATAACCCATATATTACGTATCAGCCACAAGTAGAAGCAAAACAAATTGGTGTATTTGCAGATATGTATAAAAAAGGATATATCTATAAAGGACTAAAACCAGTATATTGGTGTACTGATTGTGAAACAGCTTTAGCAGAAGCAGAAATTGAATATAAAGATATCAATTCTCATACAGCATATGTAAAATTTAAAGTAGAAGATGCAAAAGGAAAATTTGAAAAAGACAATGTATCATTTGTAATATGGACAACAACTCCATGGACATTACCAGGAAATATGGGAATTACAATTGGTGCAGACTTTAAATATAGTATGGTAGATATTGGAAACGAAAAAGTAATTATAGCAACAGAATTACTTAATAAAGTTATGGAAAAAGCAAATATTACAAATTATAAAACAATATCAGAATTTGAAGGAAAGGACTTAGAAGGAATCATTTGTAAACATCCATTTTTAAATAGAACCTCAAAGGTAGTACTTGGTTCTGATGATACTATAAAAGTAGAATTAGATACTGGTACAGGTGCTGTTCATACTGCACCTGGATATGGTAAAGAGGACTATTTATGTGGATTAAAAAATGGATTAGATATTGTAGTAACAATTGATAGTAAAGGACATCAAACTGAAGAGGCAGGACCTTTTGCAGGTATGTATTATGCGAAATCTGATAAAGAAATTATCAATTGGTTAGAAGAAAACGGATATCTATTAGCAAAAGAAGATGTAAATCACTCTTATCCACATTGTTGGAGATGTAAACATCCAGTTATCTATAGAGCAACCAATCAATGGTTTGCATCTGTAGATGGATTTAGAAAAGAAACTTTAGATGCGATTAAAATGGTTAAATGGTATCCTGCATGGGGAGAAGAAAGAATTACTAAGATGGTGGAGGATAGAAATGATTGGTGTATTTCTCGTCAAAGAACCTGGGGTGTACCAATTCCAATTTTCTATTGTGCAGAATGTGAAAAAGAATATGTAACAGAAGAAAGCTTGAATAAAGTACAAAGATTGTTTAAAGAAAAAGGTTCTAATGCTTGGTTTGATTTACCAGAAGAGGAACTTATGCCAGAAGGTACAACATGTCCTCATTGTGGTAGTACGAAATTTAAAAAAGAAACAGACATTATGGATGTATGGTTTGATTCTGGTTCTACACATGAATCTGTTTTAAAAGAGCGTGGACTTCCAGAAGCAGACCTTTACTTAGAAGGAAGTGACCAACATAGAGGGTGGTTCCAATCTTCACTATTAACAAGTGTTGCAACAAAAGGAAAAGCACCATATAAAGAAGTAGTAACACATGGTTATACGATAGATGAACAAGGAAGGAAAATGTCAAAAAGTCTTGGAAATGGAATTGACCCAAAAGATGTTATAAATGAATCTGGTGCAGATGTATTAAGACTTTGGGTGTTATCATCAGATTATAAATCAGATATTAGTGGTTCAAAGAATATATTAAAACAAGTAACAGAAGTATATCGAAAAATTCGTAACACAGCAAGATATATTTTAGGAAATATTAGTGATTTTGATGTAAATCATCCTGTTGGTTATGAAGAACTATTAGAAATTGATAAATGGGCATTAGCAAGATTAAATAAATTAGTAAGGGCTTGTACACTAGCATATGATGTATATGATTTTCATAATGCTTATCATGCAATCAATCAATTTTGCGTGGTTGATATGAGTGCATTTTACCTAGATATTATAAAAGATAGATTATATACTTATAAAAAAGCTTCTATACAAAGAAGAGCTGCTCAAACAGCAATGTATGAAATATTATCAGCACTTGTTCGTATCTTGGCACCAATGACCTGTTACACAGCGGAAGAAATATGGAAATATGTGCCACATAAAGAGGGAGAAAATACTGAAAGCGTCATGTTAGAATATTATCCAAAGGTAAATGCTAAATATGACAATAAGGAGCTAGAAGAAACATGGGATAAATATATTAAAATAAAAGACGAAGTAGCAAAGAAATTAGAACTTGCAAGAGCGAATAAAGAAATAGGATTATCACTTGCTGCAAAAGTAACATTATTTGCTGATGAAACCGAATATGAATTTATCAAAGGAAAAGAGGAGCTACTAAAAGAAATTTTTATTGTATCAGATGTAGAAATAAAACAAGGAAAATTACCAGAAGATGAAGAGGCTATAGTTAGTGTAAAAGTAGAACAAGCAAAAGGAGAAAAATGTGAAAGATGCTGGATGTATTCAGAAACAGTAGGAAGTGACCATCATCATCCACATATTTGCAAAAGATGTAGTGAAAATTTACAATAAAGTAAAATGGGTCGATGCTATATGCATGACCTATTTTTTGCAGTTTGACAAATTTAGGGAGATATAGTATAATGGTAAACATAAATTCCAATCAAGGTAGTTGTTTGCAATAGGAGGGCAAGCGAATGAACAATGAACAAAAATTTGCAAAAATTGTTACAGAAGTAGCAAAAGTACGGGCAAGGTTAAAGCCTAAAGGGGAAGGAGAGTATGCCAAAACAACAATAGTACTGGAACAATTGGATTTTAGCGAATCGTGGGAGCCGTATTTCACATTTGGCAGTACAGATTATGGGGTATATGTTCAAATGAAGAGAAACAAGAAAAAGCGGGTGCAAGCAGTCCCAATTTGCTTTTTTATTACGTTATATGAACTAGACGTAAAAAGAGCATTTCCAAAAGAAGAGGTAGAAATCTCATGCACATTAAAGGGGTTTTGGAAAATGGAACGGGCGGTTTGCCTAATAGAAGATTTTGTTCATTTGCAGAATAAATGGCAAAATACACTTCTTTGGGGAAGTAGACGGATA
>CATLGL010000079.1 GCA_949935895.1 uncultured Clostridia bacterium | reverse complement strand
AGGCGGCGACCCATGGTTCAATATTACAACCCCTGAAATAAAAGGAGATGGCAGTATTTTGATTACTCAAATAAGTACGAATACAAGTAGTGTCATGAAACCGGCCACTATCCTGCTAACGAATAAGATACCGAACGGAGAAAATAAAGAAATAAAAGTAATTCAAGATATATATAGTCCAAGTCAATGTTTAGATTTTAACCAAAGATGTGTTAATACTATGTCAGATAAAAATTGTGTAAAAAATGTATGTAATATAAAAGAAAAGATATCAGCTCCAGAAGTAGGAGGAAGCCAAATTTATGATGTTGAAGTGCAACCAAGAATTTTAGAACGAAAAATAGCAAATTCTAAGGTAATGTTTGAAGGAGAACTAGTCCTTACCTTTTTATATGCAACAAACAGTACTTGTGGAGTTAATACAAAAGAGGTAATTCTTCCATTTGAGCATATGGTAGAAGTTTCCAATATTAGTCAAAATGCAAATATAAGTATAGAAATTGAAGTAAGTAGTCAAAATTTTATTATAGGAACAGAGGGTATGATTGAGGCAAAAATTGACCTTGGTTTTGTATTAAACATATCCAATACTACTAAAATCAATATTATCAATGAAGTTAATATTGATGAAACAAGAAATAAAGAGATATATAGTATGGTTATCTATTTTGTGAAGCCAAAAGATACTTTATGGAATATTGCAAAGCGATTTGGAAGTACTGTTTCTGATATTGTAAGAGTTAACAAAATTGAAGACGAAGATAAAATTTACGTGGGGCAACAATTATTTATTCCTAAATATGTATACACCAAAACACAAATAACTGCATAAAATAAAAGAAGAAAATGACCAAGAGGTTATAAACCTTTTGGTCATTTGAGAAAACTAAAGGAGGGGGCATATGGATAGCATCTATAGAAGAAATAAAATACGTATGCCAAAGTTTATTTTTCAAAAGTTTAATCAAATGGAGCCCAAAAAAACAAAAAAAATTTGTAAGTTTTTCATTATTATATTAGTTATGCTTTTAACATTTCAAATGATGATGAATTCAATGAAGCCTATTTTAGAGACATTGTGTAAAGATAAAGCAAAAAGTGTTGCAACTATTATATGTAATGAAGAATCAACTAAGATTATTGGTCAATACCAATATGAAGATTTAATTACGATACATCGCGACAATGATAATAATATAACAATGCTTCAATCCAAAATTATACCAATCAATTACATTATTTCGGATGTAGGAGAAAAAGTGCAAAAACGAATTAACGAAATGGAAACAGAAAAGATACATATTAACCTTGGAGGCTTAACAGGAAGTAAACTTCTTTCTGGCATGGGACCAAGCATTCCAATAAAATTAAACTTAGTAGGAAATGTAGAGACAGATTTAAGAAGTGAGTTTCAATCACAAGGAATTAACCAAACAATTCATCGAATTTATTTGCAAGTAGATTGTAAAATAAATGTGCTGACACCGTATCAGACTATGGAAGAGCAAATATCAAACCAAGTACTAATTGCTGAAAATATTATTGTAGGAAAAATACCAGAAGCATACTATAACTTAGAAGGATTAAACAAAGACAATGCCATTGATATTGTACAATAAAATAGAAAGAAATCTTTAAAAGGTTACTATTCAGACTATCTAAACAAAACAAGAAAAAATAGAAATAGATAGAATAAAACATATTTCTACATTTAAGTGGAACAAAAAACGAGATAGTCTAAATAGTAACTAAAATTTTATCAATTATGGAAAATGTATTGCTATTTTTTAAAAGGTGTAATATAATTGTAATGAATTTGTAACAAATGGGCAATAATATATACAAATACATAAGAAAGGAAAGATAGCAATGTTTGGTTTTGGACAAGATATTGGAATTGATTTAGGAACAGCAACGGTAATTGCTTATGTAAAAGGAAAAGGGATTGTATTAAGAGAGCCCTCCGTTGTAGCGATAGATAATAGAACAAAGGAAGTATTAGCAGTAGGACAAGAGGCTAGAAGAATGCTTGGAAGAACACCAGGAAATATAGTAGCAACAAGACCACTAAAAGATGGTGTTATTTCAGATTATACAGTAACAGAAAAGATGTTAAAACATTTTATCAGTAAAGTATGTGGTAAATTTATTTTTTCACCAAGAATTATGATTTGTATTCCATCACAAGTAACAGAAGTAGAAAGAAAAGCAGTAATTGATGCTGCCTCTCAAGCAGGAGCAAGAAAAGTTTATTTAATAGAAGAACCAATTGCAGCAGCTATTGGTGCAGGAATTGACATTTCAAAACCTTGTGGGAATATGATTGTAGATATTGGTGGAGGAACTACAGATGTTGCTGTTATCTCATTAGGAGGTAGTGTTGTTAGTAGTTCTCTAAAAGTAGCAGGAGATAAATTTGATGAGGCAATTGTTAAATATGTCAAGAAAAAACATAATGTAATGATAGGAGAAAGAACAGCAGAAGACTTAAAAGTAAATATTGGGTGTGTATATCCTAAAATTCAAGATATGGAAATGGATATAAGAGGAAGAGATTTAACCACAGGTCTTCCTAAGACCATAACAGTATATTCAAGTGAAATGATGGAGGCATTAACAGAGCCTGCGATGATGATTGTTGATGCTGTTCATTCTGTTTTTGAAAGAACACCACCAGAACTTGCATCTGATATTAGTGATAAAGGAATTTATATGACAGGTGGAGGATGCTTAGTAGATGGACTTGATAAACTATTACAAGAAAAAATTGGAATCAATGTAATGATTGCACAAGATGCAGTATCATGTGTAGCATTAGGAACAGGAAAAGCATTAGACAATTTAGACTCATTAGATGGAAAAAATCGATTATAAGAAGAAGGCTAGTATATACACATATTTCATGTTAACCTAACTCTGTTTAATAGGTAAAAAGCAATAACACATTGGTGATACAATGTGTTATTTTGTAAAAGAAGAACTATTTTGGATATAAAAAAGAGATTGAAAAAGGGAGAAAACAATGGAGAAAAAGAAAGTAGCATTTTACACATTAGGATGTAAGGTTAATCAATATGAGACAAATGCAATGAAACAAAAATTGATACAAGCAGGTTATGAAATTGTAAATTTTGAAGAGAGTGCTAATATCTATGTTGTCAACACTTGTACAGTAACCAATATGTCTGACCGAAAATCAAGACAAATAATAAGAAGAGCAAAAGAACAAAATGAAAATGCAATTTTAGTAGTAACAGGATGTTATGCGCAAGTTGCAAAACAAGAATTAAAAAGCATGAAAGATATTGATATCATATTAGGAAATCAAGAGAAAAAAGATATTGTTTCTTACATTCAAAAATATCAATTAAAAAAACAAGAAAATGTTTCTGATATTTTACAACAAAAACAATTTGCAGAATTTGGAGCAACAACATATACAGATAAAACAAGAGCGGTTATTAAAGTACAAGATGGCTGTAATCAATTTTGTTCTTATTGTATGATACCTTATGCAAGAGGCAGAATTCGTAGTAGAAAACCAAGTGAAGTAATTTCTGAAATTCAAAAAATTGCAAAAAAAGGAATAAAAGAAGTAGTGATAACAGGAATTCATTTGGCTTCTTATGGAAAAGACATGTTAGTAGAAATTTCGTTATTTGATTTATTAAAGCAAATTAATGAGCTTCCACAAATCCAAAGAATTCGATTAGGCTCTTTAGAACCAACCCTGATGCGGAAAAGAATTCATAGAAAAACTGGTGACATTAGAAAAAATTTGTAATCATTTTCATCTATCCTTACAAAGTGGATGCAATGATACCTTACAAAGAATGAATAGAAAATATACGAAAGAAGAATTCGAAAAGGGAGTTAAAGAAATTCAAAATTATTATCCTAATGTATCTTTAACAACAGATATTATAGTAGGATTTCCAGGAGAGACAGAAGAAGAATTTAATACAACTTTTGAATTTTTAAAAAAGATTAACTTTTATAAAATGCATATATTCAAATATTCACCAAGAAAAGGAACAAAAGCAGCAAGTATGGAAAATCAAATAGAAGCAACAATTAAAGACAAAAGAAGTGCTACACTAATTGAATTATCAAATCAAAAACAGAAGAAGCAAAATGAGACATATGTAGGAAAGATATTAGAAGTTTTATTAGAAGAACAAAATGGAGAATATATAAAAGGACATACTACAAATTACATTATGGTATATGTAGTATCACATGAAAAGGAGGTAGAAAATACAATACAAAAGGTAAAAATAACCAATGTTATGGGAGAAGGTCTAGTTGGAAATATAATAAAAGAATAGCAGTTTATACTACAAAAATGGTATAATATAGTGAAATAAGAAAAGTAACAAAATTGTAACAATTCTGTAATCAATATTTAATAATAAAAAATAACAAAATCTATTGATAAAAACCAAAATATGTAGTATAAATAACCTGATAGAAGGAATAAACACAAAGGAGGAGAATATACATGAGTGAAAAAATAATGGGTGGAGTAGAAACAGAATTTGTATCAGAATCAACATTACCAGCTAAAGTAGGATTTTGGCCAAAAGTTAAAAACTTTTTATTTCAAGAAATAAAAGTGGAATTAACACCAGCACAACAAAAATTTGAAGATGATTTAAATGACTTTTTACATATAGAACTTACATGGCAAGATTTCCATGATTTCTTATTTCAAGAAATTCATTTTGGAAAAAAGAAAAATAAATAAAATGAAAATAGAGTTTAAGTTTTCAAAAAATAGAAAACTTAAGCTCTGTTTTTTTTATCTAAATATCTTGACAGTTTAACAGAATACATATAAAATAATAGAGTAAGTTTAATATATAATAAAAAGAAAGTTATATATATTAGAACATTGAAAATTAAATAGAAAGAGGTGTAAGATTATGGAAATTATAATCATTATTGCCACTATTCTAATCTCAGCTATTGTATTTATACCAATTGGTGTGGGTATTCGTAAAAAAATAGCTGAATCTAAAATCAAAGGTGCAGAAGCAGAAGCAAACAAGATATTAGAACTTGCTAATAAAGAAGCTGAAAATAAGAAAAAAGAAGAAATATTTAAAGCAAAAGAACAAATTATGCAGGAAAGAAAGGACTTAGAGCAAGAGATTAGAGAAAGAAGAGGCGAAATACAAAAACAAGAATCAAGAATGATACAAAAGGAAGAAAATCTTGATAAAAAAGAAGAAGCATTAGAAAAAAAGGAAAGAGAAGCAGATAAAAAATATCAAGCATTAGATGAACAAGAAAAAGAATTAGAAAATACACTAAAACAGCAGTTAGAGGAGCTTCAAAGAATTGCAGGATTATCAGTAGAGGAGGCAAAAAAGATTTTACTTACAGAAGTAGAAAAACAAATAAAACTTGAAAAAGCGAATCTAATTCGAGAAGAAGAAGCGAAAGCAAAAGAAGAAGTTACCAAAAAAGCAAAAGAATTATTGACATATGCTGTTCAAAAATGTGCAGCAGACCATACATCTGAAACAACAGTATCGATTGTAAACCTTCCAAATGATGATATGAAAGGTAGAATTATAGGTAGAGAAGGAAGAAACATAAAAACAATTGAAAACTTAACAGGAATTGATTTAATTATTGATGATACACCAGAAGCAGTTATTTTATCTGGATTTGACCCACTAAGAAGAGAAGTTGCTAAAATCGCATTAGAAAAACTAATTGAAGATGGAAGAATTCATCCAGCTAAGATTGAAGAAATGGTAGAAAAAGCAAAGGAAGAAGTACAAGCTATTATTAAATCAGAAGGAGAAAGAGCAACTTTAGAAGCGGGAGTTATGGGACTAAATCCAGAATTAGTGTTACTATTAGGAAAGTTAAAATATAGAACAAGTTATGGACAAAATGTATTAAATCATTCCATTGAAGTGTCAAACTTAGCACGAATTATGGCTGACGAATTAGGACTTGATACAAAACGTGCAAGAAGAGCAGGATTATTACATGATATAGGAAAAGCATTAGACCATGATATGGAAGGAACTCATGTAGAGATTGGTGTTGATATTTTAAAGAAATTTAAAGAAAATCCATTGGTAATCAATGCAGTAGAAGCACATCATGGAGATGTAGAACCAATGACATTAGAAGCTGTTTTAGTTCAAGCAGCTGATGCAATTAGTGCATCACGTCCAGGTGCAAGAAGAGAAACCTTAGAAGCATATATCAAACGTTTAGAGCAATTAGAAGAAATTGCAGATTCTTTTGAGGGAGTTGATAAATCATTTGCTATTCAAGCAGGTCGTGAAGTTCGTATTATTGTAAAACCAGAAAAAATTTCAGATGCAGATATGACATTACTTGCAAGAGATGTAGCAAAAAAAGTAGAAAGTGAAATGGACTATCCAGGACAAATTAAAGTAAATGTGATTCGTGAATCACGTGCAATTGAATATGCCAAATAATATACCAAATAAAAAATAGGCCAACAATTTATGTTGGCTTATTTCTTATGTAAAAATATAATACCTAAAAAGTATTGATATCATTGTGTTTCAAAAACTCCAAAGATATAATAGAGAAAAGATGAAAATCAAAAGAAAAAGGAGAAAAGAAACAAATGGAACAGAAAATAAAAGAACGAAAAAACAAGAAAAATAGAGAAGGAATTACCTTGATAGCTCTAGTGATTACCATAATTGTACTTTTAATACTAGCAGGAATTACGTTAAATTTAGTATTAGGAGAACATGGCATATTCACAATGGCAAAAGAAGGAAAAGTAAAATATGGAATCTCTCAATATATAGAAGAAGTAGAACTAGCAAGAGGGGAAGTGGCAATTGAAAAAGAAGGAAAGGTAACGATTGACGATTTAATCCAAAAAATAAAAGAAAATAAAATTGTACCAGAAGAAAATATTACAAAACTAAATGAGGAAACAGCAAAAATGGAAACAGTAGAAAAGTATATTATTATTGTAACAGCACAATCTACAGGGTACATAG
>CATLGL010000078.1 GCA_949935895.1 uncultured Clostridia bacterium | reverse complement strand
AATCCATTCTTTTTTCTTTCTCCTAATTCTAACTTTCTCAACTTTTAGTAATGAAATACAGCAAATTTCCATACTTATAATACAACTTTATCCTTACTATTGTCAATAGTGTACATAATATTTTACAAAGTGTGAATTCATTGATTTATAATCATTGATATATTCACCCTGTTTTCCTCCCTAAATTTTCTTGACAAATATATAAATAAGATATATATTTACAATATGAAAATTTATGAATGGGAGGAATTTTTTATGTTAAAAAACAAAACAAAAATTATGGTATTATTATTAGCATTTTTATTGATGTTTTCAACTTTCTGTTTTGCAACAGAAGGAGAACCTACACCAACATCAGAAGAAACAAACACAATCACATCAACTGCTCCTGGTGATAATGCAAGAGTGGAAGAAGGAACTGAACCAGAACCAACGCCTGAAATTTATAGTGGTGATTTATATGTATTTGATAATAACATTGAAATGGATCAATTAGTTGATGGTAATGTCTTTCTTTTTGGTGACCATATCAATGTAACTGGAAAAGTTAATGGTTCGTTATATGCTTGTGGAAATAATGTAACTTTCGCAAAAGATTCTTATGTTGTTCAATCCATTTATGTTATGGCGAATACAGTAACACTTAATGGTAATGCCAACGACTTATATGCTTTTGCTCGTAAAGTAGATATGTCTTATGATTCTTTTATGATTCGTGATTTAAAAGTTTTTGCAGATACTTTTAACTTTAATGGTGGTGTTGGAAGAGATGCTTTTGTAGAAGCAAATAACTTTAATTTTTCAAATTCTACCGATAAATCTGCTATCGTTTATGGAAATTTAACGTATTCTGCTTCAAAAGAATTATCATTATCCAATGAATTAGTGCAAGGAGAAGTTCATTATCAAAAAGCACTTGATTCTAAAGAAAGTGTAACAGAAGTAATTCTTGAAAAAGTAATTAGTGCTTGTAATGCTATTTTATATACCTTGGTAGTATTTTTATTATGCTTATGGTTAGCACCAAAGTTCCTAAATAATACCTCTAGTACTATTACTGTATCTAATATTTTTAGATCATTTGGAATTGGTCTACTTACTATATTATTAGCTTCCATGGTAAGTATTGGTCTTTTATTTACGTTTATTGGTATTCCTTTAGGATTTGCTATTGCTGCATTGCTTGTTTTATTGCTTTCCATTTCAGGTGCTATTAGTAGTATTTGTATTACTTACAAATTAAAAGAAAAATTTGCATATTCTAAAAAGTATTTAACCTATTTAACACTAATTGGTGTTGTTGTTGCCATTTGGGCTTTATCATTAATTCCTTATGTAGGTTGGGTTATTTCTTTTGTTGTTAAAATGTTTGGTCTAGGAACAATTATTTACTACTTATTAACAAATAAAAAATCAAATAATATAGCTGAAAAAGAATAGAAAATTTTATCATGTTACAAACAAATTCAGGAATTTTTAAACTAGAACAATTTCAAAGAAATTCTAGAAATTCCTAAAGTATAAAAAATAGAACCTATTCCATGTTGGAATAAGTTCTATTTTTTTACTATTTGAAACAATAACTTTCCTCTTAATATCAATTTTTTTAGGCAATTTATTTAATTGTGAGACTCTCCCTGTGCCTATTATATATTAACTTTTTAGCAATTCTATGGTTTGTTTATAATCTGATGATTTTGTAATAGCACTTCCTACAACTGCAATATCTACTCCTACTTGCTTTATACTACTAATTGTTTCTAAGTTAATTCCTCCATCTGCTTCTATATTGAATTCTAGTTTCTTCTCATTTCGATAGTCATATAATAATTTTATTTTTTCCAATGTCTCTGGGATTAGCTGTTGTCCTCCTTTTCCTGGTTCTACTGTCATCATTAACACCATATGGATAAATGGTAAAAACTCATATATGGTTTCTAGTTTTGTTTTAGGACTAATTGCAATTCCTACTTTTATCTCCTCTTCTTTTATTTTGTTAATATAATGAAATACTTCCTCTTTATTTTTACAAGCTTCATAGTGAAATGTAATACAATTTGGCATAAATGGAATATACATTTCTAATTGTTTTTTTATATCTTCTACCATAAAATGTACATCTATTGGTATATTAGAAATTGCTTTTATCTGATTTGTATAGTCAAACATTCTTTTTTCTGTGTCTTTTTCTACAAATTTTCCATCCATTACATCAATATGAATATAATCCGTATGTGCTACCTCTAAATTATAAATATCTTTTGTGACATTCTCTGTATCCAGTGACAAAAGTGAAGTGGCTATTTCTACCATTTGTGTTCCTCCTTATCTTTTATATTTTCATATATTTTAACATAATTTTGATATCTTGATAATGCTATTTTTCCTTCCTCTAATGCTCTTTTTATTCCACATTCATTTTCTTTTATATGAGTACAACCTACATATTTGCAATCTTTTTCAGCAAGCCTTAATTCTTTAAAATACATATATAAATTTTTACTTTCTATTTCATAAATGTCAAAAGTTGAAAAACCTGGTGTATCTGCTATATAAGTTTCTTCATCTAATTGATACAGTTGAACTGTTGTTGTTGTATTTTTTCCTTTTTGATTTTTCTTACTAATAACACCTTCCATTGTCAAATCTCTTTCAAAAATTGCATTTAATAATGTGGATTTTCCAACACCAGAATTACCTGAAAAAGCACTTGTCTGTCCTTTTAAGGCTTCTCTTACCTGTTCAATTCCCTCTTGTTGTTTTGCACTTGTTACCAAAATATGATATCCTATCTGTTGATAAATTTTTTGTATGTTTTGAATTTCCTCTATACTTCCTAAATCTTGCTTATTTAAAATGATAATCGGCTCCATTTTCATGAATTCCGCAAAGGCCAATTGTTTGTCCAATAACAATAAATCTGGTTTTGGTAATTGAATGGATACTACTAAGATAAGTCTTGTTACATTTGCAATTTTGGGTCTTTTGATATAATTCTTTCTTGGTAAGATTTTTGTAATAATTCCTTGTTTTATTTGATTTGGTATTTCTTCAAATTCAACATTATCTCCTACTACTGGCACCATATCTTCTAATTTCATTTTTCCTCTTATTACTGCTTCATATGTGCATTTATCAGCTTCGATTATATAAGTATTTGAAATATTATTAATAATTCTACCTTGCATTACCTCTCCTTTATCTATTTTATCTTACATTATTATATACCATTACTATCTCGAAAGCAACGAAAAAAGGAATCAATATTGTTTTTTATCCAATACTAATTCCTTCATGTTCTACTGTTTTTTCATTTTTTTATTCAACTGTTAACGTGGTCTTTTCATTTAAATTTAATTGTAATGTTTTTTCTAAAATATCATCAATATATACTTTAACTGTTACAGTTCCTATTCCTTGAAATTCTTTTGTTAAATTTGTTTCTGTTTTATTTACCATACTATTATAAATGATATCCTCACCAACTACAATTCGTACTTTTGCTTGTTTTGGTTGTGTTGAAACTGTATTTGATGTTGTTTCGTCTGGTTCTTTATATTTTGTAATTGATTTAACATTAACTATAATTTTACCAGTTTTCATTTGAGCAATCTTATTAACAGTAATAGTAACTTCTGTATCTGCATCAACTGTTGTACCTGCTTCTTTGTCCTGTTTTAAAACAATTCCATCATTTTTTGTTTTATCCTCTTGATAAATAACTTCTTTTACTTTTAATTTATTATCTGTCAATAATTTTCTTGCTTCTGCTTCTGTTTTTCCTACTACATTTGGTATATCTACTTGTTCAATTCCAGTTCCTGTACTTACATGAATTTTTACTGTTTCTCCTGCATTTACCTGCTTATTTGGTTCAATTTCTTGACTAATTACATATCCTTCTTCTACTGTTTTGCTTGTTTCCTCTATTACTTCAAATAGTAAATTAAATTCTTGCAATTTACTTATTGCATCTTCTTTTTTCATTCCTACTACTTTAGGTACAGTTGTTAATTCTTGTCCTTTACTAATTACTACTTTTATTTCTGATTTTTCTTTAATTTTGTAATTTTCAATATAACGAGGTTCTTGGCTAATAACAGAACCTTCTGGAACATCTGGACTAAATTGAGGCTCTAATTCTACATATATAAGATTATTCTCCTCTGCTTTTGTTTTTGCTTCTTGTTGTGACATTCCCACTAAATTTGGTATCATTACTTCTTTTACTTGTGTTAATTTTAAACCATAGTAAGTACCAGTAATGGTTAATGTAAATAATAGTATTGCTCCTATCATAAAAGATAATATTTTATGTTTTTTAATAAATCTTACTAGTTTATTTTCTTTTTTCTTATTGTTTTGGTCATTTCTTTCTGGATTTTCTTTACTTATGTCTGTATCATACATTGTTGGTATTTTCTGTGTTGGAAAATCATTTTCCATATCCTTCATAAATACAAAATTTCCATCTGGATTTTTTAACGACATATTTAAATCTTTTAACATTTCCGATGCTGTTTGATAACGTAAATTAACATCCTTTTGCATTGCTTTTATGATAATTTTGTTTACAGAATTTGGTATCATTGGATTTAAGATTATTGGCTCTGTTGCTTGTTCTTGCATATGCATTAACGCAATAGAGACTGGTGTATCTGCATCAAATGGAACTTTTCCTGTTACCATTTCATACATAACTACACCTAAGGAATATAAATCTGACTTGGCATCTGTAAACCCTCCTCTTGCATGTTCTGGTGAAAAATAGTGAACTGAACCAATTGTAGTTCCAAAAGCAGTAATAGTTGAATTTGATACTGCTTTTGCAATTCCAAAATCGGTTACCTTTGCAATTCCTTCTTCTGTTATAATAATATTATGTGGTTTAATATCACGGTGTATAATATTATTTTTATGTGCTGTCTCCAAAGCTGACGCAATCTGAATTGCAACATTAACAGACCATTTCCATGAAAGTTTACCTTCTTTTTGAATGACTTCTTTTAAGGTTTTTCCTTGTATCAATTCCATTACAATATAATACAAATTTCCTTCATTTCCTACATCATATACCCCTACAATATTTGGATGATTTAAGCTTGCAACTGCTTGTGCCTCTGAACGAAATCTTTTAATAAATTCATCATCTGTTGTAAATTCATCTTTCAAAATTTTAACAGCAACTAAACGATTTAGTATATGGTCTTTTGCTCTATATACAGTAGCCATTCCACCATTTCCTACTTTTTCAATAATTTCATATCGATTTGCAATTAATCTACCCTCTAAGTTCATTTTTTCATCTCTCCTATTATTTTAATCGTTTTTAATAACAACAACAGTAATGTTGTCATATCCTCCCATTTCGTTTGCTCTTTTTATTAAATTCTCACAACTGCTTGTTACATTTTCTTTTACAATATCATATATTTCCTGTTCTGTTACCATGTTAGTTAGTCCATCTGAACACATTAGTAAAATATCCTCTTTTATAAATCCTTTTACCATTAAATCTGGTTCTACATATGGGGTACATCCTACTGCCTTCATTAGCATATTTTTTTTGGGATGATTCCTTGCTTCTTCCTTGGTAATGGTTCCATCTGTTACTAATTGCTCCACATAGCTATGATCCCTCGTTAGTTTTCTAAAAAATTCTTTTCGAATTCGATAAATTCTACTATCTCCAATATGACCAATAAATACTTTATTATTATATATTAAACAAATCTCTAAAGTAGTACCCATATTTGTTAATTCTACATTTTCTTTTGCTTTTTCATATACCACCATATTAGCATATTCTATACTACTTTCAATAAGCTTTAAAATGCTTTCTTTCTCATGTGAAATATTAGAAAAATTAGTCTCAATATAACTTTTAGCACTAAGAGTTGCAAGTTTACTTGCTATTTCTCCTCCATTATATCCTCCCATGCCATCTGCTAATATGTACAATTGTAATTCTTCGTTTATACTTTGTGTTATATAATAAAAGTCTTCATTCATATCTCTTGCTTTACCTAAGTCGGTTTTCGCAAAAACTTTCATGTTTCCTCCTTATGTTTTTAAGTTTTTTCTTCTGAGTTGTCCGACATGCAGCATCAATATCAGAACCTAGTTCTCTTCTAATAGTTGCTACAATTCCATGGTCGTTTAAGTAATCTCGAAATTTAATAATATTTTCATTTGTACTTTTTTGATATGTACCATTTTCTATTTTGTTAATTGGAATTAAATTAACATGACATAGCATTCCTTGTAATAATTTTACTAATTGTTTTGCATCCTCTATCGTTTCATTATTATTTTTGGCTAGTGCATATTCAAACGATATTCTTTTATTGGTTTTTGCAATATAGTCTTTGCATGCCTTCATAAGTTCTTCTATTGGATATACTTTGTTTATTGGCATCATATTACTTCTTTTTTCATTTGTTGTTGCATGTAATGATATAGATAATGTACATTGTAATTCTCGATTTGCTAATTCATATATTTTAGGAACAATGCCACTAGTTGAAACACTAATATGTCTTGCTCCTATATTTAAACCTTTTGGATGGTTTATAATGGAAATTGCCCCTAATACATTATCAAAATTGTCCAGTGGCTCTCCTATTCCCATAAATACAATATTCGATATTCTAATGTTTTCTTCACGTTCTACTGCTAAAATTTGCTCTATAATTTCGCCTTTAGTCAAATTCCTAATAAAATTAATTCCTGTTGATGCACAAAATTTACAACCCATTTTACATCCAATTTGTGAAGAAACACAAATACTATATCCATGATGATAACTCATTAAAACACTTTCGATGGCATTACCATCTAGTACATCAAACAAGTACTTTTTTGTTTCATCTATTGATACTTGTTTTTGTAAAATATGATAAATACATAAATTAAATTCTTGTTTCAATTTTTCCCTAAGTGAAAACGATAAATTCGTCATTTCATCAAAACTTGTTACATTTTCTACATATAACCAATGAAAAACTTGCTGTGCACGAAATGGTTTTTCGCCTAATCGAATAAACTCTTGTTTTAACTCCTCTAAACTATAATCTTTAATGTTTTTCATAAAAAACTTTCTTTCTAATATTTATAATT
>CATLGL010000077.1 GCA_949935895.1 uncultured Clostridia bacterium | reverse complement strand
AGAATTAACCGTTTAGGTGATAATGTTGCAAATGATATTGTAAAACAAATAAAGGGGTAAGGAAATTGGTTGATATTAAGTCAAAAAGAGAAATTGAACAAATGAAAGAAGCATGCCATGTAACAGCCTTAGTCCATAAAGAAATTGAAAAAGTGATTAAGCCAGGAATGACAACATTAGAACTTGATACACTAGCAGAAAAAGTAATTAGGCAAAACGGAGGAATTCCAGCACAAAAGGGGTACCCAAGTTATCAAAAAGGGGTACCTAATTTTCCTGGTTCTATCTGCGTTTCTATAAATGATGAGGTCATTCATGGAATTCCATCAGGAAGAGTAAAAATTAAGGATGGAGATATTGTTAGTATTGATTTAGTAGTTGAAAAAAATGGTTTTCATGGAGATGCTGCAAGAACTTACCTAATAGGACAGACTCCTAAAGATGCTAAAAAATTAGTGGAAGTTACAAAGCAAGCTTTTTTTGAAGGGATTCGTTATGCAAAAGTGGGAAACCGTTTAGGAGATATATGTTATGCAATTGGAGATTATGTGGAAAAAAATGGATATCATGTTGTAAAAGAATTTCAAGGACATGGTATTGGTAGAAGCATGCATGAAGATCCAGGAATTCCAAACTATGGAAAGCCAGGCAAAGGAATTAAATTAGAAGCAGGAATGACACTAGCAATTGAACCTATGGTTATACAAGGAAAACCAGATATATTAGAACTAGAGGATGGGTGGACTATTATTACAGAAGATGGAAGTTTAGCAGCACATTATGAAAATACAATTTTAATTACAGAAAAAGAGCCAGAAATATTGACAATCATTTAAAATTGTTATATACTATATAAGCTAATTGTGTTAAAATTAAAAAAATCACAAATTTAAGGAGTGAAAAACATTGGCAAAAGAGGATGTAATTGAAGTAGAGGGAACAGTTGTAGAAACGTTGCCAAATACAAATTTCAAAGTTGAACTAGAAAATGGACATCAAATATTAGCTCATATTTCTGGAAAGCTTAGAATGAATTATATTAAAATTCTACCAGGTGATAAGGTAAAGGTAGAATTATCACCATATGATTTATCAAGAGGAAGAATTACATGGAGAGCAAAATAGATTTTATCTATTTTAAGCATACATTAACCCAAAGATTTTTAAAATTACAGGAGGTGGAGGAAGTGAAGGTACGACCATCAGTAAAACCAATTTGCGAAAAATGCAAAGTAATTAAAAGAAAAGGAAAAATTAGAGTTATTTGCGAAAATCCAAAACACAAACAAAGACAAGGTTAATTTAAAAAATTACAATTGATATTAACACAAGACTATTTATGAGCGGCTGAAAAAATAGTTTTGTGTTTATATACATTTCTTTAGTTCTAATAATTGTATAAACAATGCTATTATAGAAATTAAAGAGGTCAAAATATTTTAAAATACTACTTAGTTTTTAATGAATTAAGTACATTTCATTTAAAATATTGAGACAAACATAGTAACAAAGAAGAAAAAACAAATAAATTTGGAGGTGCTAAAATTTATGGCTCGTATAGCAGGAATTGATTTACCTAGAGAAAAAAGAATAGAAATTGGACTTACCTATATTTATGGAGTAGGAGTATCAAGTTCACGAAAAATTCTAGAAAAGGCTAAGGTAAATCCAGACACAAGAGTAAAAGATTTAACAGACGAACAAGTAAATAGTATTAGAAAAGTTATGGACGCAGAATACAAAGTAGAAGGTGACTTAAGAAGAGAAGTAGCTTTAAATATTAAAAGACTTACTGAAATCGGATGTTATAGAGGAATTAGACATAGAAGAGGACTACCTGTAAGAGGACAAAGAACAAAAACAAATGCTCGTACAAGAAAAGGTCCAAGAAAATTAGTAAGTAAAAGTAAAAAATAAGGAGGTATAGAACCAAATGGCTAATAAAAAAACTGTAGCAAAGAAAACACCTAGAAGAAATAGAAAAAATATTGAAAAAGGTGCTGCACATATTCATTCAAGCTTTAACAATACCATTGTTAGTGTTACCGATACTCAAGGAAATGTAATATCTTGGGCAAGCGCTGGAGAATTAGGATTTAAAGGTTCTAAAAAATCAACACCATTTGCAGCACGGAGAAGCTGCTGAAACAGCTGCAAAAGCGGCTATGGAGCATGGATTAAAAACAGTAGAGGTATTTGTAAAAGGACCAGGTTCTGGTCGTGAGGCTGCAATCCGTTCTCTTCAAACAGCAGGATTAGAAATAAGTGCAATTAAAGATGTAACACCAATTCCTCATAATGGATGTAGACCACCAAAAAGAAGAAGAGTATAGTGTGACGCTAAGTTAGAGATTAGAGATTAGGAAAGATAATTTACTAACAAACTAATAATCTAACCATAAAATTAGAAATAAAACGAAGAGAGAAAATAAGATAAAGGAAATATAAAAAAGGAGGAAATGCTAGATGGCTAGATACAAAGATGAACAATGTCGTGTTTGCCGTAGAGAAGGTCAAAAACTTTTCTTAAAAGGTGAAAGATGTTATTCAGATAAATGTTCAGTTTCTAGAAGAAACTATGGACCAGGACAACATGGACAAAAGAAAGCAAAGCTTTCTGAATATGGTACTCAATTAAGAGAAAAACAAAAAACAAAATCATTTTATGGAGTAGGAGAAAAACAATTTAGAAAATATTTTGAGATGGCTTCTAATAAAAAAGGAATTACTGGTGAAAACTTACTTCAAATATTAGAAAGTAGATTAGATAATATTGTTTATCGTTTAGGATTTGGTACTTCAAGAGCACAAGCAAGACAACTTGTAAACCATGGATTATTTCAAGTAAATGGTAAAAAAGTTGATATTGCATCTTATTTAGTAAAAGCAGGAGATGAAATAGCTGTTAGAGAATCAAAAAAAGATAAGGGAATTATCAAAATAAATGCTCAAGCAAATTCTGCAAGACCAGTACCTACATGGCTAGAAAAAAATGCCGAAAAATTAAGTGGAAAAGTAGTAAGACTTGCAACAAGAGAAGATATTGACTTACCAGTACAAGAACACTTAATCGTAGAGTTATACTCTAAATAGAGGTTAAAAGTTAGAAATTAGAGAAAAACAAACTTTAATTTATGATGAAAATACCTAGTAGGATAGATATAGGAAATAGATTCCAATTAGGGAGGTAAAAATGATAGAATTTGAAAAGCCAAATATTGAATGTCTAGAAATAAACGAGGATAGTAATTATGCAAAATTTGTTTGTGAACCATTAGAGCGTGGATATGGAGTGACAATAGGAAATTCATTAAGAAGAATCCTACTTTCATCACTTCCAGGAAGTGCAATTACTAGTGCAAAAATAGAAGGTGTTGTACATGAATTTTCAACAATACCAAATGTAGTAGAAGATGTACCAGAAATAATTCTAAATTTGAAAAATGTAAGATTAAAAACATTTGATAATGAAGAAAAAATGATTAGAATTGATTTTAAAGGTGAAGGAGAAGTAACAGCAGCAGACATTATAACAGATAGTTCTGTAGAAATATTAAACCCAGACTTACATATTGCAACTGTTTCAGAGGGACGGAAGTCTAAGAATGGAAATGACAGTTGAAAAAGGAAGAGGATATAATGGTGCTGCAAAAAATAAAAAACCAAACCAAGATATTGCAGTACTACCAATTGATTCTATCTTTACACCAGTAAAAAAAGTAAACTACCAAGTAGAAAATACAAGAGTAGGTCAAATGGTAGACTTTGATAAACTAATTATTGAAGTTTGGACAGATGGAAGTTTAAAAGCTGATGAAGCCTTATCATTAGCGGCAAAAGTAATGACAGGACATTTAGAACTGTTTATCGACCTTTCAGAAGCAACCAGAAATACACAAGTTATGGTTGAAAAAGAAGAATCAAAGAAAGAAAAAGTATTAGAAATGTCGATAGAAGACTTAGAATTATCTGTTCGTTCATTTAATTGCTTAAAAAGAGCTGGTATTTCAACAGTAGAAGATTTAGCAAACAAGACAGAAGAGGACATGATGAAAGTAAGAAATCTAGGAAAGAAATCACTAGATGAAGTTACTCATAAATTACATTCATTAGGTTTGGATTTTGCGAAGGAAGAAGAATAGAAAAAAATTTAAAAGAGGTGAAAAAAGAAAGTGGCAAAAAATAGAAAATTAGGAAAACCAACAGAGCAAAGATTGGCAATGCTTAAAACATTAACAACCGATGTGGTACTTCATGGGAAAATTGTAACCACAGAAACTAGAGCAAAAGAAGTAAAAGCAATTGTTGATAGTTTAGTATCCCTTGCAGTTAGAGAAAAAGACAACTTTGAAACAGTAGAAGTAAAAGTAATTACTGCAAAATTAGATGCTAAGGGAAATAAAGAAACAGCAAAAGCAACAAGTAAAAATGGAAAAGAATATTTAAAAGTTGTAAAAGAAGAGAAAACAGTTTCAAGACAAAAGGATATGCCATCTAGACTAAATGCTAGAAAGAAAATAATGAAAATGGTAAACAAAGTAAAAGATGAAAAAGGTAAAAACGTTGATTTACCAGGAAAATTATTTAATGAAATTGCACCAAAATATACTAATAATGTTGGTGGATATACAAGAATTGTAAAAGTTGGACCAAGAAAAGGAGATAATGCTCCTATGGCTATCTTAGAACTATTATAAAAAAGATTTTAAAATGTAATAATTATCGAGAGTGGACGAGAGAATCGGCTTTATGACTCCACAGCAACCTATGAAATATAAGGTGCTAATACCGACAAAGCAAAGGGCTTTGAATGATGATTTTATTTGTTAATGAAATTAGTAAAAAAACCTTTGCATATATGCATTGGTTTTTTTATTGTGATGAAAACAAAATGCCTATATCAATTTAATATAAATAGCAAAGTAAAAATAGATGAAATAAACGAATCAAGAAAAGAGGAAAAAAATGAAAAAATTATTTACCAGTGAGAGTGTAACAGAAGGACATCCAGACAAATTATGTGATTACATATCAGATAGTGTATTAGATGCATGTTTAGCTATTGACCCATATTCAAGAGTAGCTTGTGAAACAGTGGCAGGAAAAGGAGAGGTAGTTATTACAGGAGAAATAACATCAAAAGCCAATATCAATATTGAAGAAATTGCACGTAATGCGATAAAAGAAATTGGTTATGATAATGCTAATACAGATATGGACTATAGAACATGTAATATTCATGTTAATATGAGCAAACAATCCCCAGATATTGCTATGGGAGTGGATGCTTCTTTAGAAGAAAAAGAAGGAAGTAATATTATTTCTGAAGGGGCTGGAGACCAAGGAATTATGTTTGGATACGCATGTAGTGAGACAGAGGCTTATATGCCATTACCTATTTTTTTAGCACATAACCTTTCAAAACGTTTATCAATTGTACGAAAAGAAGGAATTGTCCCATATTTAAGACCAGATGGAAAAACACAAGTGACCGTAGAATATAAAGGTGATAAACCAGTAAGAATTGATACAGTTGTTGTCTCTACTCAACACGATAAAGAAGTGAATTTAGAAAAGGTAAGAAAAGATGTAGTAGAAAAAGTAATAAAAGAAGTAATACCACAAGATTTACTAGATGAGAACACTAAATATTATATCAATCCAACAGGAAGATTTGTCATTGGAGGTCCATTAGGAGATAGTGGATTAACAGGACGAAAGATTATTGTAGATACATATGGAGGATATAGCCGTCATGGAGGAGGTGCCTTTTCAGGGAAAGATCCTACAAAAGTAGATCGTTCAGCTGCATATATGGCAAGATTTATTGCGAAGAATATTGTAGCAAATGGTTATGCAAAAAAGTGTGAAATACAATTTTCATATGCCATAGGTGTTGCAAAACCAGTATCAATTTATGTAGATACATTTGGAACATCAACCATAGGGGAAGACCAAATAGTAAAACTAATCTATAATCGTTTTGAATTAACACCTAGAGGAATTATTGAATATTTAGGTTTACGAAATCCAATATATACGAAAACCACCAACTATGGACATTTTGGAAAAGAAGGATTACCATGGGAAAAAATTATAAAAATTTAAAAATAGAATAACAAACTGATAAAATACTAAGATATTAAACTAATACTAGAACAATAATAAGAAGAAAATAGAAGCCCATTTTTTAAAAAGAGGGGCTTCTATTTTTAAGTCACTACTATCAATATTTTTGCTATATTTCTAATTTTCAATAACTACTTTAGCAAGGTCGTAAATGAGTTTCAATTTTTCTGATGGACAATTTTTTAACAATAAAACAAAATCTTCATTTAAATAGTTATGAGAAGTAGTAGAGGCACCATTTAAAATAGCACCTTCTGTTACATCAAGAAGTTCACAAATTTGTGATAATCTTTTTAAACTAATATCAAGACTTCCTCGTTCTACTCGACTTAAAAATGCAATCGAAACATCAAGTTTTTCAGCTAAATTTTCTTGCGTTAGTTTTTGGTTTAATCTTGCTTGTTTTAATCTTGAACCAATTAATTTATAGTCTAATGCCATAATCCTCACCCTTTCTAAATAAGAATATAGCATCTATTGGTATAAATTAACCAGATACACATATGTTAATTTTTACTTATGGAATAAATTAAACAAAGATTGAAAAGCAGAATTGTTTTCATATAGTTGAACTAACATATTATGTGTAAATGGAATTTTCCAAAGTAAAAATCCGATAAAAACAATAATGGCAAGAGTAATACAAAAAGCAACAAAACTTTTTAATTTGCTTTTTATAGGAGGATAATAAGCTTCATAATAATTAGAAGGCTCTGGAGTAATGTACTCTTTTTGTGAAGAGTAATTGGTATTTCTTGAATTTGGAATATTAGTTTGAGAGTAAGATGAAGTTTGGTATTGTTCTGCTTGATAAGAGGAATTTGCATATGCATGTCGAAAAGCATCTAGTTCAGCTTGTAATTCTTCTAATTGAACCTCCAAATCAGCATTTTTTAACATAAGTAAATTTAATTCACGATTTTTATCAACTTCTAATTGTTTTACATATTCTTCACGTTTTACTTCATCGGATAAAATTTCATAAGCCTCGTTTAAAATTTTAAATTGCTCTTCAGCCCAAGCCTTTTTTTCTTCTTGTTGGGTATCAGGATGGTATTTTTTTGCTAATATTTTAAAAGCTTTATCAATTACCTCGGAGGAAGCATGAATATCAACTTCAAGTATTTCAAAATAATTTTTCATAAATAAAGTATCTCCT
>CATLGL010000076.1 GCA_949935895.1 uncultured Clostridia bacterium | reverse complement strand
CATACCTTGTGATTCAAATTGAAAAATTCCACTAGACTCACCATTTGCCCATAACTTATATACTTTAGGGTCGTTCATCTTTTCATCAAATTGAACATCAATTCCTCTTGTTTGTTTTACTAAGTTTATTGCATCTTGAATAACGGTTAAAGTTCTTAAGCCTAAAAAGTCCATTTTTAGTAATCCCAATTCTTCTAATGTCGTCATAATGAATTGAGTAGTAATAGAGCCATCTTTTGTATTAACATATAATGGTACATAATTTACAACTGGTGCCTTGGTAATCACAACTCCACAAGCATGGGTAGATGCTTGTCTTGGCATTCCTTCTAATGCCATAGCAATATCTAGTACTTGTCTCATTTCTTCGTTTGTTTCATATAATTGTTTTAGTTCTCTATTTTGCTCTAATGCTTTTGGAATGGTAATATGTAATTCGTTAGGAATCATTTTTGCTAGTTGGTCTGCTTCTTGATATGGAATATCTAATACTCTTCCAACATCTCTAATTACCATTCTTGCTGCCATAGTTCCAAATGTAATAATTTGTGATACATGGTCATAACCATATTTATGGCAAACATAGTCTATTACCTCATCTCTTCTTTCATAACAAAAATCCACATCAAAGTCTGGCATACTAACTCTTTCTGGATTTAAAAAACGTTCAAATAGTAGGTTATATTGGATTGGATCAATATCAGTAATACCAATTGCATAAGCTAAAATAGAACCTGCGCCAGAACCACGTCCTGGTCCTACAGGAATACCAACCGATTTTGCATAATGGATGTAGTCCCATACAATTAAGTAATAATCTACATATCCCATTTTGTTAATAACCTCTAATTCGTATTCTGCTCTTTCTATAATTTCTTTTGTTGGATTTTCTCCATAACGCTCTTTTATACCATCTTGGCATAGTTGTTTTAAATAATCATAATGAGTAGCAAAGCCTTCTGGTACATCATAATTTGGTAAAATAGTATGTCCGAATTCAAATTCTACATTACATTTATCTGCAATTTTTACAGTATTTTCAATTGCTTCTGGAATATTACTAAAATAGTCTGCCATTTCTTCTGATGTTTTTAAATATAGTTCCTCTGTTTCAAAACGCATACGGTCTTCATCCTTCATTTTTTTTCCGAGTTTGTATGCATAGTAGAACCTCATGGTTATAGGCATCTTCTTTTTTCGAATAATGAGCATCATTTGTCGCAACTAATGGAATGTCTAATTTTTTTGATAATTGAATTAGTTTTTGGTTTGCTAAAGCTTGTTCTTTAATACCATTATTTTGTACTTCTAAATAATAATCTTCTTGAAATAAGCTTTTAAACCATACTGCCACTTCTTCTGCATGCTCTAAATCATCTTTTAAAATAGCTTGGTTTACTTCTCCTGCTAAACATGCACTAAGGCAAATAAGTCCTTCATGATATTTTTCTAATAACTCTTTATCAATACGTGGCTTATAGTAAAATCCTTCCGTAAATCCTGCTGATACTAACTTTGTTAGGTTTTGATACCCTGTGTTATTTTTGGCAAGCAAAATAAGATGATTATTAAAGTCTAGTCCTGCTTCTTTATCTAATCTACTTCTATTAGCTACATAAACTTCGCAACCAATAATTGGCTTAATTCCTTCTTTTTTACATGCTTTATAAAAGTCAATGACTCCATACATAACTCCATGGTCTGTAAGGGCAATGGCTTCCATTCCCATTTCTTTTGCACGGATTGGCAAATCTTTAATGCGATTTGCTCCATCTAACAAGCTATATTCACTATGTACATGTAAATGAATAAATTTTGACATATTTCATCCCTTCTAAACATCAATTCCATATCTTTGTTGTAATGCATTACTAGCATCAATTAAATACCATACTGACCATATTAGTGTTAGAAAAATAATGATATAACAAATGATTAACATTCCATAGATTGAAAAACCTAATACATAACTAATTAAACGAATTAACTCTTTGGGAACTGCATTTAATCCTTCTTGCAATGTGTTAGTTCTTACTTGCATTAGCTCTTCAATAGGGGTATGATAAATTTCAGATATTTTATACATTTGATTTAAATCAGGAAATTCTAAATCATGTTCCCATTTTCGAATATTTTTTGTTTTAACAGTTTCTATATCAATTTTTTGTACTAATTCTTCGATGGTATATCCTTTTTTACATCTTAAATCATAAAGATATGCACCAAAATCATTTTCTAATAATTTCTCTTTAAATCGTTTCATTTGTACTCCTTATAATATTTTAATTAGCTCTGGCATGTCCTTTTTAATAACTGTAGGTATGTGTAAAATTTCAAATTTAGAAATACTATCTCCAAATGCGATTTCAACAATATCGCCTAATTTTACTTCATGGCTTGGCTTTACTTTTTTTCCATTTATGCTTACTCTACCACTATCAATTGCTTCATTTGCAATTGTTCTTCTTTTAATCACTCTTGCCACCTTTAAAAATTTATCTATTCTCACTACATTTCTCCTTTATCATAAAAAATATTGTTCAAATTGATGTGCTACTTTTTGGTAAGTATCATCATCAAAAAAATTATCATGCCTAATGTTCTTACTTATACTACTGTTTTTTCCCCTCTTTATTGTGAAAATTTTTCACAATAATTATATCAATTACTTTACTGATTTACAAGTAATTTGATATACCTTTCATAATATATTTTTTGAAATTTTATATTAAGATAAAGATTTGCTGATGTCAAAATATTAGAATAAAAGTTGAATACAAAAAGCACTAAATGTGCTATATTAGAATACTTTTGTTATACCACATTTAATGCTTTTTGCAAATATTTAAAATTTAATTTTATCCTCTAGCCATACTTCTACTTCATCAATTGAGAGTCTTATTTGCTCCATAGTATCTCTATTACGAATAGTTACTGTGTTATCTTGCAAGGTATCGAAATCAATTGTTACACAATATGGTGTTCCAATTTCGTCTTCTCTTCTATAACGTTTTCCAATTGAACCTGCCTCATCATAGTCACACATAAATTTTTGTGATAATTTTTCATAAACTTCTTCTGCTTTTTCGGATAATTTTTTGGATAAAGGAAGAACAGCTACTTTATATGGTGCAAGTACAGGATGTAAATGTAATACAATACGTGTATCACCTTCTGCTATTTCCTCTTCTTCGTAAGCATTACACATCATACTTAAGAAAATTCTATCTACTCCTACTGCTGGTTCAATACAATATGGTACATATCTTTCATTGGTTTCTAAATCTAAATAGGTTAAATCTTCTTTAGATGCTTCCATATGTCTTGATAAATCATAATCTGTTCTATCTGCAATTCCCCATAATTCTCCCCAACCAAATGGAAATAAAAATTCAATATCCGTAGTTCCTTTACTGTAAAAGGATAACTCTTCTTTGGAATGCTCTCTTAATCTTAGATTTTCCTCCTTCATGCCTAAACTAATTAACCAATTTTTGCAAAAGTTTTTCCAATACTCATACCATTCTAAATCAGTTCCTGGTTTACAGAAAAATTCTAACTCCATTTGTTCAAATTCTCTTGTTCTAAAAATGAAATTTCCTGGTGTAATTTCGTTACGGAAAGAACGTCCCATTTGTCCAATTCCCATTGGCATTTTTCTTCTCGTTGTTCTAAGTACATTCTTAAAATCAACAAACATTCCTTGTGCTGTTTCTGGTCTTAAATATACCTCCGATTTTGCATCCTCTGTCACTCCCATATAGGTTTTAAACATTAGATTAAATTGTCGTATTTCTGTAAAATCTTTTTTTCCACAACTTGGACATGTAATATTATTACTATTTATGTATTCAACTAATTGTTCATTGGTCCATCCGGTCTAATCCTGCCATTTCTTTTCCTTGTTGAAATGCCCATTCTTCAATTAGTTTATCTGCTCTATGTCTCGTTTTGCAAGCTTTACAATCAATTAGTGGGTCAGAAAATCCACCAACATGCCCTGTTGTTACCCAAGTTTTAGGATTCATAATAATGGCTGCATCTATTCCTACATTATATCGATTTCCAGTAATAAATTTTTTCCACCATGCGTCTTTAATATTCTTTTTTAGTTCTGCACCTAATGGTCCATAATCCCATGAATTAGCTAATCCTCCATAAATTTCTGAACCTGGATATACAAATCCTCTTGCTTTACACAAATTTACGATTTTTTCCATTGAATCTACCATAAAATGTCCTCTTTTCTTTTTTCACTATTTATTTTTCTTTTCTTGTGCTATTTTTACCGTTAACTCCTTTTCAAATTGTACAACAGTTAATGTTGTTACTAGGAAATATACCAAAATAGCAACTGGTATTGTTAACATACCTACTGGAATTCTTACTATTTCAATTAAACTTGCCAATACTGCTTCTGATATAATCATTCTTAATACTATAGTACCTATTACTTTAAAAATTCCTAAATTCAAATATCGGATTCCTACATAAGCAAGAATAATTAATGTTGTTATTATCATAGGAATAATGTATGGTTTTATCATATCTCTTAGACGATAATGTGGCATTATTTGATAATTTACTTTACTATCTATATCTTCTATTTCAAACTTTTCTTTTATTTTTTCTTTTATTACTTTTATCTGTTCTTCATTCACTTGTTTTACATTGATAGCAACCGAATCATGAAATGTTTCTATTTCTTGATAAATAGCTGCTTCATTTGGAAATACTTCCTTAACTATTTGTTTTATATCTTCTAGATGATATTCCTTTCCTAAATATACATCAATTCTTGTATGTTCACTATATAATAAGGAGAAATTTGTTTTCCATATGCATGTTACAACAATTCCTATAACAATCAGTAAACTTGCTATTAAATAAATGACTTTTGGGTTCTTTATTTTTTCCATCTCTATTTCTCCTTTCTATTTTTCTACCTCTTGTACATCGAATAATATCTTCATAGTAATATAATTATAGATAGCAAGTATTGCTATTCCCCAAAATAGAACCATTCCAATACTTGATATTGGTAACCATCTAAAGAAGGTTGTAACAACTCCAGCAATTAGTAGTGGACACAATATACTTGCATAATGTTGATATGTTTGTTTTATAATTTCCTTTTTATTTTCTTTTCCTTTTTTAAATCGATTTAGTGCATATTGTAAAACAGCATAATTTGCAACCATAATACTAATGATACTTACTATTGTTTCCAATGCAATTGTTACATTCGCATATCGAATTACTAATAGTACTGTTGCCATTAACCCTAAATAAGAAATAATTGCTAATATTCCATTTATATGGTAACGAACAATCCAATAAGCAAAACCTATAACAAGAACAGCAAAAATAGTTATTACTATTGCTTGTATGGTTTCTTTTTCTATTGGTGCAGAAATGTAATTGTTTTCTTGTAATTCATATTGTACCTTCATAATTCCATTATCAATTAAACTTGCAATTCTAGCTGCTTGCTCTATGTAAGTTGATAATTCTTCATTTGAGGTAACCACATTTCCAATAGATAATTGTAAAATACCATTTGAGATGGTTTCTCCAAAGTAGGTTTTTATCATACTGTCTCCATCTATCTCAATACTAATATTTTTTGTTACTGCATTTCCTTCTTCATCAGTTGTTGAAATATAAGTTTTGGTCATTTCTTCTAATTTTTTAGTTCCTTCTTGATTGAATTCAATCTTTAGAAATACGGTGGTTCCTGTTTGTGTACTACCATAAACTGCACTAGCATGTTTTACATCTTTATTGTCTATCAATATTTCATTCGTTTCACTATCTTTTATTTCAAATTTTCCCACATAGGTAAGACTTGCTATTGCTTCATCTGTTTGTTCATTTTCTGGAATTTCTGCTACAATTTCTCCAGTATTAGAATTTAATTTAACATTATATTCACTAATTCCCATATCTTTTAAACGTTTTTCCATAATTATCTTTGCCATTTGATAATTCGTTTCGTTTAATACCTCTTCGCTATTTACTGGTTTATTTTCTTTTGTAAATCCTTCTTTTAGAGAACCATCTTCATTTTTTCCATCTGTTACTACATTTCCTTCTGCATTATAAATAATTTCGTTTGTTTTTTCACTTACTTTAAATTTTGCTACTCTTGCTCCTGTTAGGTTCATCCCTAAACTATATTCTGGCAATATGCTTTTCATTCTCCCTTGCTCCATTACAAAAATTCCAACAAAGGAAATAAGGCATATTGCTATAATAATCAAAATGGTTAATATTTTTTCTAATTTTATATTTTTCATTGTTTCCTCCTACTTAAATTTTATATTTCTTATAGTAATTTTGTTTGGTTAATAACTAATTCAAACCATACCCCTAAATATTTTGCAGCATATTTACTCATCATGGTCCTATCCATAAATATTTCGAAGTAGTCTAATACTGGGCAAATTTCTGTATCAATATTGATGTTTAAAATTACCTTTCGATTTTCTTTATCCAAATCTAGCCTTGTATGAGTTACTGCATAATTCACTCTATCGTGTTTTCCAAATGTTGCAATATTGGTATTAACAACTCTATCCCTGTGTACATCAGATTTATCTGCTAAAATAAGTGCTGCTGAAATATCACTAACTGCAGTTCCTGTTTGTTCATCATGATTTCCAATTGCCATCATAATATCAATTCGAGCTTTATCATTCATTCCCATATCTTTTAAAATATTATAAGCAAGTAATGCTCCTGATTGGGCATGATCAACACGATTAACACAATTTCCAATATCGTGTAAATACCCTGCAATTTTAGCAAGTTCAATACGTTCTTTACTATAACCGAAGGTTTGTAAAATATCTGCTGCTCTTTTTGAAACAATACTAATATGTCTTATAGAATGCTCTGTAAAACCTAATACATTTAATTGCTTTTGTGTTCCTTCAATTAAAGCTTGCACTTCTGTATTATTTTTAACCTCCTCTAATGTTATCATTTGTTACCTCCATTTCGAGTTTTTATTTTAATGTGCCACCTTTTTTCTTATTTATACGCTATTGGTATTCTATATCAAAAAAGAACACTTTTCAAGTGTTCTTTTTATATTTATTGAAATTTTATTTGCAATCAATATTTATCTAGTAGGCAACAAGAAAGCTAACAATTCAATATCATAATTCCTTTAAAATATTAGTATATTTATGTTGTATTTAGTAGTAATTTTTACTACTATAATAGTTCTATCTTCAATTGATAATACTAATCTCAATTAAATTTCCCCAATCTTCTGGATGGCTTGAAGAATAGAAAAAGCCTAGTTTAGCTGTACCACTTGGAATAGTATATTTATTAGTAATACGTAAACAATGTCCTGATTCAATACTTCTAGAAATTTCTTCATTGTTGTCATTATAAAATATTACTCCATGAGATGTAAAATGTCCCATTGATTTTAGAGTAGAAATTGTTTTTCCTTGCATCTCTGGCGATATGTCCATATATTTAGTAACAGGTCCTGAACCAGAATAGTTAATGGATGTATCTACATTATTATCCCATGCAACTATATCTATTGCATCACTTGGCAACAATATGTCTTTACTTATCTCTCCTATTGTTTTTCCATTCAACACACTTTTTGCTAATACTTTAGAATTAAA
>CATLGL010000075.1 GCA_949935895.1 uncultured Clostridia bacterium | reverse complement strand
TATGTTATAATATAATCGATGTATTATATAAAATAGAAAAAGGAGTTTTTTTATGAATAATATTAAGAGAAGAAAAATAAAGAAATTTTCAAGTAGAACTATTATATTATTAGCACTTTTAATATGTTCACAATATATTATTACAGGAATACATATAGGAAAGGAAATAATAGGAGCTATTCAAAAACGGAATGTTTACTACTTATGCAGCAAGTGCAGAAGAAAATAGTGAAGAAGTAGTAGATCCTAATGAAGGAGAATATATTCGATTAACAGATACAGAGAGATTGCCGATAAAAAAATCTAATGTTGGATACTATGGTTCAGTAAAAATAAATGAAGACTATAATGGTAATAAACTTTCTGTTATGATGGAGGGTGCATATTATACATTTGATCATGGACTTTTTGCACATGCTAATGCTAATATATATTATGATGTAAGTGAGTATAGCGAAAAATATCGCTACCTAACAACTTATATTGCACTTAATAAAACATCATCGGCGGGAAATGGTGTTAAAGTATGGATATATACATCAAATGATGATACATTTCATGAATCTGGGAACCAATATTGGACATTGCAAAATCCTGAAATAGATACTGATAGAGTAATTATGCCAAAACAAAATGCTATATTTGAAAAAGTAGATATTACAGGAGCAAAATATTTAAGAATACAAATATATGATAATGGATCTAATGCGGCAGACCATGCAGTGTTTATCAATCCAATGATTATTACAGATGAATATCAAGAGGAAGAAAATCAATTTCTAGACATATCAGCATATGACCAAAGAATTAAGGATTATGAAAATAAAAATTTATCCGATCCTAATTATGAATTATTAGTATTACAAAGAAAATTTGTAAATAGTGTAGGAAATTATGCTCTAAAAAGATTTACAGATGAATCTCAAGAAAACCAACAAACAATAGATTGGTTAATGAATGATGTAACAAATCTTCGTTATTATGTATTAGGAGGAGCACCTACTGGAGGATATTATAATTCATTAAATGTACTTACAAGATTATTAAAAGAATACAAAAATGATTTTGACATAACAGAAGAAATATCAGAAGAAGGTAAGACAATATTAACACAAAGGTATCCTAATCAATCAAAAACAAAAGGAGACCTTTATAAGAGAATGGCAATAACAATTTCTTTAACACATTCTGCACAAGTTGCACTATGGATGCAACCAAGTGCCAAAGAAAACCAATCAGATGCAGTAACTCGTTATTCAATATACAAAGATATGTATAATAAAGGAAAATTTAGAGCAACAGATAATGTTAATATTACACCTTGGTTTGAAACATATAATATAGAAGAAATGCGTTATGTTATGAATACTCTTATTGATGATGAGTCAGTAGTATGGCTTAATGAATATACACAACAAAAAATAAACGCAGCACCAAATAGTGCTTGGTCACTTCTAACACCACATTCATACATGGCTTATGTATGGCCAAACTATGGTAATCCAGTTTATTATGCAGAAGAAAATGTAGAATATTTTAATCAATTATTTGCAGTTGGTGATAAAGGATTATTTGATTATGATATAACACGTGGAACATCAGATTATAAGCTATATAAATTATGGATGAATTTTAGGAATAAATTTGGTACAGGAGCTGTTTGTGGAGGTATATCAAAGTCTGGTCATTGTATACGTGGAGTACATGCAATACCATCAGCAGTTATTGGGCAACCAGGACATGCAGCATTACTATATTATACAAGAAATGCTAATGGAGAAGGATATTGGGGAATTGATAATGATGTATCAGGATGGACAAAATCAGAAAAAGGTGAAAGATTACTAATTGGTTGGGGAAATGATAGAACCTATGTAAAAGGATATAATGTACCATATATCGCATTAGCTCAAGAAGCATTAAATGATTATAACAATTTTGTAAGAGCGGAAGAATTATTAATGACAATAGATGTATATAAAGATGATAAAGCAAAACAAGAACAAATATATAGAGAAGCTATCAATGTACAATCCATCAACTTAGATGCTTGGGCAGGATTAGTAAAACTATATACATCAAGAGATAAGACAGAAGAAGAATATTACAATTTGGCAAAAGAAATGATGGAAGCTCTTAAATGTTTTCCATTTACAATGTATAATTTAGCAGAATTGATACAACCTAAATTTACAACAGATGCCTACAAATTTAAATTTACATTATTACAAACACGTATACTAACAGAAGCTAAAAATTATCAAGGTACAGAAGTACTACAACCATCATTAACTAGAACATTGGCATCTTCTTTATTAGGAACTCTTGATACAAAATTAGCAGATTTTTCGTTTGATGGTACAGATGCAGGAAAAATAAAATTAGGAAGTAGATTTGAAGGAAGCACAGTACGTTGGGATTATAGTTTAGATGGAAAAAATACATGGAATGAAGTGTTTACAGGAGAAAATGGAGGAAAACATGAAGTTCAACTATCCAAAGAACAAATAGAAAGTATTACATCAGAAAATGATGTATATGTACATATTGTTGGGGTAAATTATAATGAAGAAAACTTATACAAAATTGATATATTAGAATCAGAAGGCTTACCAAGTACACTTTATCCTAATGATGATGAAAATAGAATAATTGCTGTTAATTTAAGCACACAGTGGCGTTATACAGAAAATGATTCATGGACATCATACAGTGAAGCATCGCCAGATTTAACAGGAGATAAAACAATACAACTAAGTCAAGGTGCCACAGGTGTAAGGTTAGCAAGTAATACAATAAGTACATTTACATTTACAACAAATAATGATCCAGATACAAGAAAATATATACCAGTTTCACACCTAAGTATACATGCTGTTTCAACAGAAGCAGTAGCACAAAGTGGTGCAGCTAGGAATGCAATTGATGCAAATTATAATACAAGATACCATTCAGCATGGAATGGAACAGATACCAATCGCTTCATGATAGTTAAACTTGATAGACCAGTTTATTTGTCAGCAGTAGAATTTGTACCAGCAGGTGGTGGAAATGGAAGAATTAATGATGGTACTATTTATGGAAGTATGGATGGCGAAAATTGGGAAGTGTTAACTAGACGTACAGGAATAACATATTCTAGCCAAGCAAATACAATTGAACAAGCAAAAAAATTTACACAAAGTTTTGATATAGAAGAACCAAAAGAAGTACAATATGTAAAAATTGTGGCAGATAGAACAAATGGAAACTGGTTTGCGGCAAGAGCATTTAATTTTTATCAAGATATAACTAGAAGTTCTGAGCCAACAGCAAGTATTGCATATAGTACTACTGAAAAAACAAATGAACCAGTAATAGCAAGACTTGTGAATCCAAGTACCAAAATTACAATTACCAATAATGATGGTAGTGATACCCATATATTCACAGAAAATGGAGAATTCACATTTGAATTTGAAGATGAAGAAGGAAATAAAGGTTCAACAACAGCAAAGGTAGATTGGATTGACAAAGATGGACCAACAGCAGATGTATCCTATAAATTGAGTGACGACAAAAAACTAATTGCAGTATTAGATAACATTAGTGAAGATGTTTATTTACTAGATGATCACAATAAAAAAACAAATTATGTAGAAGTAGAAGATGGAAAAATAGTAAGTATATCATACTTAGATGATGAAGGAAATCCATATAAAATTGTTGAACTAGATGAAAACAAAGTTACAAAACAAATAACATATATGAATACAACTGGAAAGTTAGATAGAGTTAAATATTATGTAACATCCATAGAAAATGGAGAAATTTTAAACAGACTAGCCTTTGATAATGAAGGAAATAGCTTAACATTAACAGCCGAAGAATTAGAGGAGCTAAAACAATTAGAAAATATTAGGTCCAATCCACTAGAATTCTACCTAGAGAAAAATCAAGAGTACGAATTCAGACTTCTTGATATAGCAAGTAACATTACTTATAAAAATATAAAGGTCGATTATATAGATCATGATGCTAAAATTTTAGCAAGCGACATTTCTTATAATACAACAATGCTAACTAATAAAGATGTTATAGCTACTATAAATGCATATATAATTGATGAAAATGGTAAAAATAATACTGTAGAAATTTTAAGTAATAATGGAAACAATACATATACTTTTACTGAAAATGGAGAATTCACATTTGAATATAAAGATGTAGCTGATACCAATAATTGGGAAGTTAAACAACACAAAGCAGTTGTTGACTGGATTGATAAAATAGCACCAACAGCACAAATTACTTATAGTACAACCCAAAATACATTAGAACCAGTAATAGCAACATTAACAGGAGAAAGTGAAGAAATAACCATTACCAATAATGGAGGAACGAAAACACATACTTTTACAAAAAATGGAGAATTCAAATTTGAATTCCAAGATAAAGCAGGAAATAAAGGAAGTGCGATAGCAAAGGTAGACTGGATTACAGAAGAACAAGAAAAACCAGAAACACCAGTTAAAATTGGAGACATTGATGGTAATGGAAAATTAGGACCAACAGATCTTGCTAAATTGAAGTTACATTTAATAGGAAAACAGACATTAACAGACCGAGCATTAAAAGCGGCAGATATTAATCAAGACGGAAGAGTAACAGCAACAGATTTAGCACGATTAAAATTGGCACTAATTGGAAAAATAGAATTAGAATAAAGAAGAATAAAAAGTATACAAGCATAAAATCCCCTTTTTTCTATATAATGATAATAATTATTATATAGAAAAAGGGGATTTTTTTATGCTAAGCAATTTAAATATGAGTAGAAGAAAAAGAATTATGTACATGATGTTTATTAGTTTCTTTATTTTGATACTATTAATTATTCGAATTGGATTTATACAGTTTGTACAAGGAAATTGGCTTTCCGAACTTGCTTATAATCAGCAATCATTAGATAGGCAAATCAATCCTAAAAGAGGAACTATTTATGATGCAACTCGGAAAAAACGTATTAGCTGTTAGTGCAACAGTAGAAACGGTCAGTATCAATCCTATAAATATTCCAGAAGAGCAAAAAGAAAAAACAGCAAAAGCACTTTCTGAAATTTTTGAATTAGATTATGAAAAAACCCTAAAAAAAGTAAAAAAGAGAAGCTCTATTGAAATTATTGCAAAAAAGATTGATAAAGAAAAAACAGATAAATTACGTATATGGATGAAGGAAAATGGTATCACAACAGGAATTAATATTGATGAAGATACCAAACGTTATTATCCCAATAATGAGTTAGCTTCACATTTTATTGGATTTTGTGGAGGGGATAACCAAGGACTTGATGGTATTGAAGCAAAATATGAAGAGGCATTAAAAGGAAGTAAGGGAAGAATTATACGTATAACTGATGCAAGAGGGAAAGAAATAGGAAAAGAAGGAGAAGACTACATACCAGCAAATGATGGAAAGGATTTAGTAGTATCTTTAGATATGACAATACAAGCCATTTGCGAAAAGTATTTAAAAGAAGCATGTATTGATAATTTATGTACAGATGGGCGGAAATGTTATAGCAATGAATCCAAAAACAGGTGATATTTTAGCAATGGTAACCTATCCAAACTATAATTTGAATACACCATATGAGATAACCGATGAGGAAATAAAGAAAAATTGGGAAAGTCTATCGGCAACGGAAAGAAATACAAATTTACAAGCTATGTGGAGAAATAAAGCAATTGCTGATACTTATGAGCCAGGCTCTACATTTAAAACCATAACATCCTCAGCAGCAATACAAGAAGGGATAACTTCAACTGATAAAGAGGGAGAATTTTGTTGTACAGGTGGGATTGAAATTGCAGGAACAAGAATAAAATGTTGGAGACATTATCGTCCACATGGTTCAGAGTCTCTAAGGCAAGCTCTTATGAACTCTTGCAATCCAGTATTTATTGGATTAGGGCAAAAAATAGGAGTAGAAAAATATTATAGTTATTTAAAAAAATTTGGATTTTTAGATAAAACACGAATTGAACTTCCAGGAGAAGCAAAAGGAATTTTTCTAAAAGAAAATAAAGTAGGGCCAGTTGAACTTGCTACGATTAGTTTTGGGCAAAGATTTGAAGTAACACCACTTCAAATGGTAACAGCAGTATCTACCATAGCAAACAAAGGAATTCGAATGAAACCACGAGTAGTAAAACAAATGATAAATTCCAAAACACGGAGAAATTGAAGAACTACCACCACAAGAAGTAGAACGAGTCATTGATGAAAAAACAGCAAATGATGTATTAAGTATGATGGAAAGTGTAGTAGCAGAAGGAACAGGAAAAAATGCAGGAGTAAAAGGATTTCGAGTGGGAGGAAAAACAGGTACCTCAGAGGATGGAGTAAATACTAACAAATATGTAACCTCTTTTATAGGAGTTGCACCAATTTCAGATCCAGAAATTGTAGTACTAGTAACACTATATAATCCAACAGGAGAGGGAGGACACCAAGGAGGTGCTGTTGCAGCACCAGTAGGAGGGCAAATTTTAGCAGATGTGCTTCCATATTTAGAGTTACAAAAAGATAATGAAAAAGAGGAAGAAAAAGTGCAAGAAGTGGAGGTGCCAGAAATTCGTTCTTTAAATTTAAAAGAAGCGAAAAAAGCATTAAAGGAGGTAGGATTAGAAATTACATTTAACCGAGAAATCAACCCAGAAGAAAAAGAAGAAGATATTATTATAAAAGAACAATTACCAAAACCACGGAATTAAAGTAAAGCAAGGTTCAAAAATAAGTGTAGAAATTTAAAGGAAAACCTATACAAATTTTCTATTTCGGTATATAATAAAAACGTAAAAATGGAGTTTGGAGGTTTTAACATGAACTTAAAAGAAATTTTAATAGGAATCGATGGAATAAAAGCTAAGGGAACAATTGATTTAGACATTACCAATGTAGCTTCAGATTCAAGAAATATAGAGAAAAATGGTATGTTTATTGCAATTCATGGTTTTGAAACAGATGGGAATAATTATATACCAGATGCTATTAACAATGGTGCTATTGTTATTATGGTAGATGAAAATACAAATGTAAAAGAATTAAAATTACAAGAGGGAGTAACACTATTAGTAGTGCCAGATACAAGAATTGCACTAAGTATTTGTGCTTGCAATTTTTATGATAATCCATCCAAAAAATTTAAACTAATAGGAGTAACTGGAACAAAAGGAAAAACCACCACTACTTATATGATGAAAAAAATCTTAGAAAAAGCAGGTCTCAAGGTAGGGTTAATCGGAACTATTGCTATTTATATTGGGGATAAAAAAATAAAAGATAGTAGTAGAACAACTCCAGAAAGTATCGAGTTACAAAAAATATTTGCTGATATGGTAAAAGAAAAAGTGGATGTTGTAGTAATGGAAGTATCATCACAAAGTTTAAAATTAAATCGTGTAAACGGATGTGATTTTGATATAGGAGTATTTACTAACTTTTCACATGAACATATTAGTCCAAAAGAACACCCAGATATGGAGGACTATTTCCAATCAAAACTAAAATTATTTGATATGTGTAAAATTGGATTTTTCAACTCAGATGATATTTATGCAGCAAAAGCAGGAAGAGTTGCAAAAACTCCAGAAATTACAACATATGGAATTGACAATTTTAGCCATATATTAGCAAAAGACATTACAATTACCAATTCATATGTTGATTTTAAAATTAAAATTGATAATAAAAATGAAAGAGTAAAAACATGTATACCAGGTAGATTTAGTGTATATAATTCACTTGCTGCGATTTGTGTAGCAACAAAATTAGGTGCAAATG
>CATLGL010000074.1 GCA_949935895.1 uncultured Clostridia bacterium | reverse complement strand
AATCATTCCTTTTTTAGATATCTTTCCAAGAGCTGTAAAAAACGATAATGGAACTGATATGACTAAACTACATGGGCAAGATGCTACTAAAAAAATAAGTGCTTTCATAATCCATTCTTTTACATCTAATTTCCATACAAATGGTATCATGCTAATGAAAACTGCAATCACAATTACAATAGGGGTATAAATTTTCGAGAACTTTGTAATAAACTTTTCTGTTTTTCCTTTATTGTTGGTAGCTTCATATACCAAATCCACAATTTGAGATGCTGTTGAATGTTCTATATCATTTAATACAACACAAGTAATTGCTCCTGTTAAATCAATTCCGCCAGATAATACCTCTACTCCTTTTTCTACATAAACAGGTGTACTCTCTCCTGTAAGACTAGAGGTATCAATTTCAGCTTCTCCATAAATAACCTTACAATCAACTGGCACTTTTTCTCCTGGTTTAATTAAAATCGTATCACCCTGCTTAATTTCTTTTACATCAACTGTTTCAATAGTATTATTTACCACTCGATTTGCTGTTTCTGCTTTAATTTTTACAATTTCTTTAATACTTTCTTCTGATTTATTACTTGCTCGTTCTTCTAAAAATTCTCCCAAACGGTATAATAATATAACCATACAACTTTCTGTATATTCTCCTAGGATAAATGCTGCAATAACAGCAATTGTCATAAGAGTTTCTTCTTCAAAATTAAAATGACATATATTTTTGCTTCCATTCCAAAGTAATTCATATCCTGAAAATAAAATAGCAAGTATGATTAGTAATATTTTGTAAGGTAATAGTATTGGTATAAAAGATAATATAAAAAACAATATCCCAATACTATATAAATAAATTGATAATTTTTCTTCTTTTTCATGATGATGATGTGTCTCTTGGCATGCATGTTCACAATGATGGCAACTCATAGTTTTATTGTTCCTCCTCTTCTAAAATGTGAGCTAAACTTGTTGAAATAATTTGTTCAATATGTTCATCTTGTAAACTATAATAAATTTGCTTTCCTTCTCTTCTAAATTTTACAAGTTTTGCATTTCTTAATATTTGTAATTGATGTGATACTGTCGACTGATTTAAATCCAATAATTCGCATAAATCACATACACATAGTTCTGTATTTAAAACACTGCAAATAATACGAAGCCTTGTATGGTCAGCAAATAATTTAAACATATTCGATAAGGTTTCTATTTCTTCTATATTCGGTTCCATTTTTTTTACTTCATCAATTTTTTGATAATGCGGGCATTTTTCCCCACAAATGAATTCTTTATCTTGCATATGTTTCTCCTTTCATATGAATGTATGTTCATATGTTAATATATAATATATTATATGCAATGTCAAGACATTTTATGAAAAAAACCATTACCTTTCATAGTAATGGTTTTAACTATTTATTTTCTATCCTTATTCATCATCATATATAGTACTGGCACAAGATATAGTGTTAATATGGTTGAATATACAAGCCCTCCTATAGTCACAATACCAAGTGGTTGTATCATTTCTGAACCTTGCCCTATTCCTAATGCCATTGTAGATAAGCCTAGAATTGTTGTTAATGCTGTCATTAGTATTGGTTTTATTCTCGTCTTTCCGGTTAGTATTAACGCATCTTTTACTTTTAATCCTTCCTCTTTTCGTAATGTATTGGCATAATCAATAAACACAATACCATTATTTACAACTACACCTGCAAGCATTAAAAATCCAAGCATGGCAATTAAACTAATTTCACAACCTGAAATAAATAATGCAAATAATCCTCCTGTAAATGCTAATGGAATCGTAAACATAACGATAAATGGCGATTTTAATGATTGGAATTGTGCTACCATAATTAAATATATAAATACAATTGCAAGTAAAATCATTGTTGTTAAATCTGTTAATGACTGATTAATGGTTTCACTCTCTCCTTCTAATTCCACTTGATAGCCCTCTTTTGGAGTATATTCTTTTAACTTGTTTTCTACTTCTCTTCCTACTAATCCAACATTATCATCTGTTTTTATACTTGCTGAAACACTAATATATCGTTCTTGTTGGTCATGTGTAATAGACGCTAACCCATCTGCTTCTTCAATTGTTGCAATATCTGATAATTTTACTTCCACTGGTTCATTGTTCTTCTTTCCGTGATAAAACAATGGATGCCAAATTATCAGTCGTTGTTCTCTTTTCATCTTGTTTTACGACAACAACAGGATAATCTTTATTTTCAATTGTCACTTCTGTTGCTTCTTTTTCATTTGAAACATTGCTTGCAATTGTTTGATAAACACTTGCAACAGTTAATCCATTTTCCATGGCTTTATTTTTATCTACAATTACTCTTTTCTCTTTTTGTGTTTCTGAAATACCAGAATCTACTTTATCAATTCCTTCAATTTGTTCTAACATACCTGCTACTTCTTTTGCAATTTCTTGTAATGTATCAATTTCCTTTCCTTTTACAACAATTTGTATTCCAGATGACATCATAGAAGACATATCCATATTAGAAGTACTTACTGAAATTTCATAATTCGAATCATTTGCTAGTTCATAAATCTTTTTCTCAATTTCTTTATTTGATTGTTTTTTATTTTCTTTTAAAATGGCATACATACTAATAGATGTTTTTGAACTAGTCGACATTGACATACTTCCCATCACATTCGAATCAATTGCACCAATTGTTTCTATATCTTCAATATTAGTAATTAACTTATCGACTATTTCACTTGCCTTATCTTGAACTTCTTTTTTATTCGTTTCCTTGGTTTTGGGAGTAATCGTAATTGACATCTGTGTTCCTTCTACCTCTGGAATAAAAGCAGTTCCCATATTTCCTGCTAATATCCCACTTGTTACTAATAATACAAGGCAGATAACCACAACAATTATTTTATGATTTAATGCTAATTTTAAGGTTTTTTCATAAAAATTGGTAAACTTATCAAATAATTTTGTTTCTTTTGGTTTTGTATTTTTAAACATCTTAGAAGCCATAGCAGGCACTAAAGTAAGTGCTACAATTAAACTTGCAAGTAAAGAATATCCTATTGTCAAACCCATATCTGTAAATAATTGTCTAGAGATTCCCTCTACAAATACAATTGGTAAAAATACACATACTGTTGTTAAAGTAGAAGAGGCAATCGCACCTGCTACTCGTGCTGCACCTTGTATGCTTGCTTCTTTTACACTACCGCCTTCTTGTCTCAACCTATATATATTTTCAATAACAACAATAGAATTATCAACTAACATTCCAACGCCAAGTGCTAAGCCAGATAATGAAATAATATTAATGGTTACTCCTGTAAAATACATTAAGGCAATAGCAAATGTTAAACTAATTGGAATGGATAGTGCAATAATAATGGTTGGTTTATAATCTTTTAAAAAGATAAGCAAAATAATAACAGCAAGAATGGCTCCATAAAATAGGTTTTCTAGCACTGTTCCTATAATAAGGTCAATATAAATTCCTTGGTTCATAAGTGTTGTAAAACGAATATTATGATTTTTATGTTCCAAATCTTCCATTGTTTCTTCTATATCTTTGCATACCTCAGCAGTGGATGCTGTACTTTGTTTTTGAAAACTTAGCATAATAGCATTGTTCCCATTTACTTTTGCATATATTTCATCCGAATTATTCGTATAACTAATATCTGCTAAATCTCCCAAAGTAACATTTTCTAGTCCTTCTACTTCAAATGAAAATAATGTCAAATTCTTCATTTCGTCAATATTATTAAATTTTTCTCCAACTTTAATTAACATCTTGTCTTCAGCGGTTTCTATATAACCTGCTGGCATAGAAAAGTTATTTGCCATTAAAATATTGGATACCATATCACTTGTAATAATTCCATCAATAGATGCATTTTTTAAAGCTTCATCACGTGCATTTTCAAACTCTTTTATCCCTTTATTTAGTTCTTCCTCTCCTTGTGCAAGTGATGTTGCCGCTTTACTTAATTCTATCGTTAAAGTAGATTTTGCCTTTTCTAGCTCTATTTGCTTTTGTTGTAAGCTTGTTTTTTGTGTTGCAATTTGTGTTTTTCCAATTGCTATTTGGTTTAGACCTGTCTCAATTTCTTTTAATTTTGAAACTGTTTCTTGCTTTAGTCCTTCGGTTTTGGTAATGGTATTATTTAATCTCTCTAGTCTAGTTCTTTGTTCCTCTGTTATAGCATCTCCTAATTTTACAAGCTCTGCTTTTTCCTGATTTAACTTATCTAATGCTTGTTGCATACCTTTAAGTGTAGTAGTTAATGTCGTTTTTGTAAGTTTTAATCCTTCCTCCTTTGTCATTAACTCACTTTCTGTTGAAGCAATTGTCGTTAAACCAGTTTGAATACTAGAAAGTCCCTCTATTACTTTTCCCATTTGTTCACTAGATTGTTTATTAAGTTCTTGTTTTCCTTCTTTAATTTTTATTTTTGCACTATTCAATTGTCCTTGTGTTTTTGACAAAGTAGTATTTACACTATCCATCAATTTAGTGTTAATTTCATCAATTTTTGTTTGATTTAATTTAATTTGTATTTTTTCCTCCATAATTCCTGTTGTTGAAACAGAAGCTACTCCTGAAATTCTTTCAAGTTCTGGTAAAATTGTATTATTTACAAAAGCTTTAATTTCTGCTTGATCCATATCTCCCACATCTACTGCTGACATCATAATAGGAAGCATATTAGGATTAATTTTACTAACAATAGGAGCACCAATACTATCATCATCCCAAGTTGCCTTAATTAAATCTAGTTTTCCATTTAGTTCAATTAAAGCAGAATCCATATTAACATCATTTGAAAATTCCAAAATAACCATAGAAGAATTCTCAGAGGAAACAGAAGATATATTTTTTACATTACTAACAGTAGCCATAGACTGCTCTATTGGTTTTGTTACTACTGTCTCAACTTTTTCTGGGCTTGCTCCTATGTAACTTGTAATAATTAGTGCATATGGCAAATCCATCTTAGGTAATAAGTCTGTTGTCATATTCATAAACGAAATACAACCTAAGATAATAATTAAAATTACTGCTACAAATACAGTAAATGGTTTTTTTACACTATAATTTGAAATCATTTAATAATTCAACGTCCTTTCTAATTTGAAAATTTGATACTAAAAGGTTAGTAATAAAATAATTTTAATTTATTTTAAACGCATTGGCGTAAATACTCTTACATAATAAGGTTGAATATTAGTTAAAATATCACAAACCCAAATCACATTTCCGTTTTTTCCGTGTTAACTTAATATTCGGGAATGTTTTTAACATTTTCTCATCTGAAAAATATTTTAATGTAAAGTTTTTAATATCTTCATTTTTATAAAGTTCTGCACATTCAAAGATATATTCATCATATGTAGCAAGTTCAATATTATGACCTGCAACAATCCTTGTAAAAAACATTTTTAACGCAAAACTACTAATTAAGAAATCAATAAATAATAAAATGATGATACTAATACAAGCAATCTTTAATGTTTTTGTTGATATTTTTTCCTTTAATTTATCAATCAAACGGTCAACAATTGGATTAAAATGGCTCATTAAATAAATTGCCAAAACTCCCCAAAAGAAAGAAAATGCAATACAAATTCTTCCCCCTATATTAAATGCCATATCAGAATAATCCCACCATTTAATATGAAAAATGATTTCCCCCATTAGGCTTATTGCATATTCTACAATTGAGCCAATTACAAATCCGCCAAAGAACAAGGTATAATTATTCTTTTTAAATCGTTGTAATAGTGGAATCATAATAACTGCTCCAACTCCATAAATTGCACAAAACGGACCATATAGAAAACTTTGTCTACTTTCAATAACTCCTTTTGTAATAAGTCCAAAAGCTGTTTCTATAACAAATCCTACTACACTATAAATGATAAAATAAGCAAGTAATCTCCAAATGCTAATCCCTGCAATCGTAATTTTTTTCTTATTGTTCTTATTTTTTACTTCATCTTCTTTTTCCATTATTTTCTCCATATTTTTCTTTTATTTTCCATATCTTTCATTATATCAAGTTTACAAAAATATGTAAACTAGTTTGTTTTAGAAAATTGTGAATTTTTAGTGAATTCTATAATTTCTATTCTTCTACTACTTTACCTTAAACTTATTATTCTATATTCTTACTTTGGAAAAAGACACTCAGGTATACCTAAGTGTCTTTTGCTAGAATGATGAAATTTTTCTACTTTTTACTCCTTAATACTACTTCAATATCTAAGAAATTAAGCACTTTCAAAATAGTATGTAAAGCAGGTTTTATGCCAAGTTTTTTCCACTTTGACATCGTTCCTTTTCCTATGGAACATCCCTTCTCAATATCTGCTACTGTTTTTTCAGATGCTTTTCTTTCTTCTTCTACATACTGAAGTATATCATCTACTGTTGCTACTGTCCGCTCTTTCATCTTTTTCCTCCTATACTCTATTTTATGTTAATATTATATTATCTTGTTTTGTTTTTGTCAACCTTATCCAAATTGTTGTATAAAAACGATACTTTTAAAGACATACTAGTATTATCCCAACTTTGACTATTTTGACCTAATCCATGTATAAGAATGTTTTTCATCATTATCTTTCTTTCACATTACTAGTTCTTGTTACGAATATATACTAAAAGACAGATAATTTCAACTTAATTATCTTCCTCATATATTGTATTTTTAGTCTTTCCACTGGTCTATAAATGCTTTTAAATCCTTTTTTCTATCTCCTTTACGCATTGCGATTTTTTATTCTAATACTAATGCTTTTTTAGGACAAAAATTTGAACATTTACCACATCTTATACACTTATCATAATCTATTTTTGGTACATCAAAATCTTTTTGACTTAATGCTCCAACTGGACAAACATTTATAGCTGGACATTTATGATTTTTAGGACAATTCTCTATTACTATTTTTAATTTTTTATTCATAAATTTTCTCTCCTTTTGAAATTGTAAGTTATCTAATTAATCTTTTTATATATTCATCTGTATTTTTTCTAAAATAACCACAATGACCTAATGAATCAATTTTGATAAATTTACTATTTTTATATTTTTTAATTCTAGGTAAGCAAAGTCTTGCTATATCATTTGTACCATAAACAAAAGTTATTTTTCTCTGTGAATCATTCTCTAATTTTGGTGCTTCGATATTGTAACAACTTTCTAATAAGTTTTTTAGACTTTCTATCGTTACTATTGGTGCAACATATTGTTGCACTTCTCCCATACCATTAAAGCATTTATTTAATTCTTTAACTGTATTTTCTGGATGTTCTTTTATATTAAGCAAACATTTTTTATATCTATTATAAAAATATTTTTTAATAATGTTTGGAAATTTAAAGATAGGAGCACTATCCACAATTACTTGATCGACTTTGTCTTGATTATTGCAAAAATAATGAAATGCAATATTACCACCCAAAGAAAATCCTATAATTGCTTTTAATTTATCAATGTTATTTTCTTTTAGAAACTCATCAATAGTTTTTTCTTCATCTTCCATTGATATATAGTCTGAATCTTTATAATGACCACTATATGTTGGAATAATCAAATAATATTTATTACTTAATCTATCTATTACAAAATCAAAAAACTTGGCACTTGTAAACATAGGGTGTAATAATAATATTTTCTCTTTTTCCTTATTCCCACAAGTAACTATTTTCAATTATAATCAACTCCCATCTAACTTGTAATTTAGCGAACTAATCTCTTTATTCTCTCAACATAATCATCTGCATGATTTATGCTAATATCCCCATGATAATATCCTTGTAGTACATCAAGTTCACTATTTGGTATTAAATTAGCAATTTT
>CATLGL010000073.1 GCA_949935895.1 uncultured Clostridia bacterium | reverse complement strand
AAGACTTTGAAATTGGTTTGCTAAATAGTATTACAAAATAGAAGTAATAAGGAGTTGGGAGACATGAAGGCAAAAGTAATAGTAATATGTGGTCCAACAGCATCTGGAAAAACAGCATTATCAATTGAACTTGCAAAAAAAGTAAATGGAGAAATTGTTTCTGCAGATTCAATGCAAATTTATCAGGATATGAATATTGGGAGTGCAAAACCAACAAAAGAAGAAATGCAGGGGATTAAGCATTATATGATGGATTTTGTATTACCAAGTAAACGATATAGTGTAGCAGAGTATAAAAAAGGGGCACTTCAAGCAATTGAGGATATTATACAAAAAGGAAAAATTCCAATTATAGTTGGAGGTACAGGATTATATATTGATGCACTTATTTATCATATCGATTATCCAGAAATAAAAATTGATGAAAATTACCGAAAACATTTAACAAATAGAGTAAAAACAGAAGGATTGGAAACACTATATAAAGAAGCAAAAAAAATTGATCCAAAAGCAATGGAACGTATTAGTCTAAAAGATCAAAAAAGGATTTTAAGAGTATTAGAAGTATATCACCAAACAGGAAAAACAAAAACAGAACAAGAAATAGAATCAAGAAAACAAGAAATTCCATATGATTATCATGTATTTTGTCTTAACATGGACCGACAGAAGTTATATCATAGGATTGAAGAACGTGTTGACATTATGATAAAACAAGGGCTTATTGAAGAGGTACAAGAAATATTACAAAAATATAAAAAATATCCTACTGCAATGCAAGCATTAGGATATAAAGAAATTAAGCAATTTTTGGATGGAATAGTAACAAAAGAAGAAGCAATCCAAAAAATAAAACAAGAAACAAGAAGATATGCTAAACGCCAACTAACTTGGTTCCGAAAGAATAAGCAAACGATATGGTTAGAAGCACGGAGAAGAAATGAAAAAAAATATTGAAGCAATTTTGGAGGAAATAAATTGAGAAAAAAAGGGAATATTAGTAATAGTACCCCAAACACAAATTATCCAAGAAAGAAGAATATGAAAAAAGTAGCTACAGCCTATGTGATTGGAACAATAGCTTTGATTTACTTTGTTTATTGCATTATACAACTTATTCGACAACCCACTGATATCATTGCAATTGAACAAGGAAATTTATCAGAAGAAGAAAATGCAGTTCGGTTATGTCATACGTGAAGAAACAGTAGTGCAAGGTGATAATTATAAAAATGGAATTGTACAAATAAAAGCAGAAGGGGAAAGAGTAGCAAAAAATGATCCAGTATTTCGCTATTACAGTAATAATGAAGAAAATTTGGTAAAAAAAATACAAGAATTAGATTTAAAAATACAAGAAGCAATGGCAAATGAGAATAACTTATTTTCATCAGATATGAAATTATTAGAAAATCAAATACAAGAAAGATTAATGGAATATGAAACATTAAATGATATTCAGAAAATGAAGGAGTATAAAAAAGATATCAATACAAGAATTACCAAAAAAGCAAAAATTGCAGGAGAATTAAGTCCATCTGGTTCATATATTCGAAAACTAATTGAAGAAAGAAGTTCTTATGAAAATAGTTTAAACTCTGGTTCAGAATATATCAATGCACCAACCAGTGGAATTGTATCATACCGAGTGGACGGATTAGAAGATGTATTAACACCGAATTCTTTTTCGAGTTTGAATATCAAGTTTTTAGAAGAATTAAAATTGAAAACAGGAGAAATTGTTTCAAGTAGTGGGGAAAAAGGAAAAATTATTAACAATTTTGAAGGATATATTGTAGTTAGTTTGACCTCAGAAAAAGCACAAGAAGCGAAGGTAGGAGACAATGTAACATTACGTTTAGCCAATAGTGAAGAAATATCAGCTCAAGTAGCGTATATTGTGGAAGAAGACAAATCTAGATTAATTGTTTTTAAAATAACAAAAGGATTAGAATTACTTGCTAATTATAGAAAAATTACAGTTGATGTTATTTGGTGGAGTTATAGTGGGCTAAAAGTACCAAATACAGCACTTATTCGAGAAAAGGCAAAACAGGGAAGTGAACAAGAAGGAAATGATATTTATTTTGTTATGAAAAATCGAGCAGGATATACTGATAAAATACCAGTTAAAGTATTAAAACAAAATTCTTCTTATTCGATTATAACAAACTATGAATCGACAGAATTGAAAGAAAAATGGGGATACACAGACAAGGAAATTAATCAGATAAAAAGCATTGTATTACATGATGAAATCATGATTTATCCAAAGAGCTAATATTACAGAAATATTACAAAAAAATTAAAAATAAATTACAATCTCGAAAGGTATTGACAAGAAAGAAAAAAAGTAAGATACTATTGGTACATACCAAGGAGGAAAATTAGGAGGTTTATAAAATGGCAGGAGCTGTAATGAATAAAATTTGGGATTTTTTAGGAATGGATAATGCAGCAGAGGATGAAGAAATAGAAGATAAAGTATATGGTTATGAATATGAGGAAGAAGAGGAAGAAGAACAAGAACCAAAAACTATTTTTGGAAGAAAACAAAAAGTTGTTAATATGCCACAAGTTCAACAAGTTAGAATGGTAATATCTCAACCAACCACTTTTGAACAATCGGAAGAAATTTGTAATTATTTAAAAGATAGAAAATCTGTTATTGTAAATTTAGAATATGTTAATAAAGATGTTGCAAGAAGAATTGTAGATTTTATTAGTGGATCAGTACATGCATTAGATGGGCATATTCAAAAAATATCAAATTCCATCTTTTTAATTGCACCAACTAATTATGAAATTGCAAATGATATGGCAAGAGAAGAAATAAAGAACAGATTATCTGTTTCATGGCTTAAAAACAATTAAGACTACATAAAGCCGGAGGCTAACATCAGAAAAATTTATATTCTGAGACGTGCATCCGACTTTTAAACTATTACTAAAAGCTAAGGAGGAAAAAGGAATGTTAACACCATTAGAAATTGAGAATAAAAAATTTTCAAAACAAATGATGAATGGATACAATGTAGATGAAGTAGATGAATTTTTAGATTTATTAACAGTAGATTATGAACGATTATATAAAGAAGGTACAGAAGCAAAAGAAAAATTAGAACAATTAAACGATGATTTAGCTCATTACAAAACGATTGAAAATACATTACAAAGTACATTGATGATGGCTCAATCAACAGCAGAAGAAGTGAAAAATGTAGCAAGACAACAAGCAGAACAAATTATCAATGATGCACAAGCAAACGCAAGACAAGAAATAATGAATTTAGAACAAGAAATTTTACTAAAAAAGAAAGAATTAGAGGATGCAGCAAAACAATTTGATATTTATAAAGCAAAAATGGAATCATTACTAATTTCACAATTAGAACTATTAAAAGATGTAAATAAAGACTAAAACAGAAAAAACGAAAGAAAAAAGACAGAGAAAATTGCTCTCTGTCTTTTGCTGTCTTTATTACAGATTTGTTAAATGTATATTACAGTTCTATGTTTTCTATTGACTTATAGAACAAAGGCGAATAAAATATAACTATCAAAGAGGGATATTGATGCGAGTAATTAGTGGAATAGCCAAAGGAACAATTTTATATACATTACAAGGAAATAATACAAGACCAACATTAGATAGAGTAAAAGAAGCATTATTTAATATTATTCAAAATAGGATGCTAGAGGCTACTGTGTTGGATTTATTTTCAGGTAGTGGAGCAATTGGAATTGAGGCAATAAGTAGAGGAGCAAAAAAAGCAGTTTTATGTGATAACTCTAAAGCTGCTATTAGTATCATAAAAAAGAATTTAGAAAAAACACATTTAGAGGATAAAGCTATCCTTATAAAAGAAGACTATAAAGAAGTGTTACGCTTTTTAGGAGGAAAAAAAGTCCAATTTGATTTCATATTTTTAGATCCACCTTATGCAGAAGACATGACAAAAAAGGCAGTAGAAGAAATTATTAAAGGAAATCTTTTAAAACAAGAAGGAATCATTGTAATTGAAACAGATGAAGAAGCCAGGATTTTAGAAGAGATTAAAAATATGAAGGTTAATGTGTATGATTTAAGAAAATATGGAAGAATAAAGCTCATCTTCTTAAATCGAAAGGGGTAAAAAATGGAATTATTTACATTATTAGAAACATTGGAGGAAACATTAGAAAATAGCAAAACAGTACCTTTTTCTGGAAAAGCTATGGTGGAAAAAGAAGAAATTTTAGATATTATTAAAGAAATACGACTAAAACTTCCAGATGAATTAAAACAAGCAAAATGGGTAAAAGAAGAAAGAGGACGTATTCTAGTTGAGGCACAAAAAGAAGCAGATGATATTGTAAAAGAGGCAGAAAATAGAATTATTTCTATGATAGATGAACATGAAATTACAAGAAAAGCATATGAACAAAAAGCTCAAATAATTGAAACTGCAAATGAAATGTCTAGAGAGATATCAAAAGGAACAAAAGACTATGCAGATAATTTATTAGAAAAATTAGAGGTTGTTTTAGAAGATGCTTTAAAAACAGTTCAAAATAATAGGAAGGAATTAAAATAGAAGAGATAAGAAACTACGGAAAAGTTCGTGGTTTTTTCTTTGTGATTGTTGCAAATACTCCAACACAATGATAGAATTAAAAATGAAAAGGCTTCACAATAAAACATAAAAATAAGGGAAGGATGTATAAACATGCCAAAAGGAAAAAGAAGAAAAACAAGTACAAAAACTACCAATAGAACAAGAAAAAAACAAAATAAGATTGATATTGATTTAACAGTAGTATCTATGATTATTGTAAGTATTTTACTAACAGTACTTATCTATACAAATTCTGGCTATATAGGAAAAACATTAAGTCCATTCCTTGGGGGATTAATGGGATGGATGAAATATATTTTACCAATTGGAACATTTGTAATTGCGATAAACCTTGCTTGCGAAAAGAAAGAAACATTAATGCCAAAGCTAATTCAATATGCTGTTTTTTTAATGTGTATTGCAGTTGTAATGTGTATATATCAAATATCAAAGCATACCATTGATATTACAAAGGAGTTTGGTGATATTTTATCACAGGCGTATGAATTAGGACAAAAAAATATTGGTGGAGGTATGCTTCGGAATGATAGCAGCATTCCCTGCCGTTAATTTATTAGGTGAAACAGGTGCTGTTATTTTGGCAGTGGGCATTTCTATTTTATTACTAATTTTTATGTTTGGCATTCACCCAACCAATATGATTGCAAATGCAGTAGAGAATATGGAAGAAAAAAGAGAATTACGAAAAGAACGTAGATTAGAAGAGCTAGAGGAGGATGACGAAGAGGAAGAAATAATAGTAAGACCACCAAAAAGGGAAAGAACAAAACGAATGAAAACAGGCTCAATCGATATACCACTAGAGGAGGAGCAAATTACCATTAATTTGGATGATGAGCCAAAAGGATTAAAAAAATATGATCATTCAGAGGATGATTTGACTCCACTTGGTATGAGTGGCATAAAACCAAAAAAAGGAAAAATGATAGATTTTGATCTTGATATAGATTCGCCAATGACACTAAAAACTGAAGTTGAACCACCAAAACAACAACTAGAATCTTCACCAGATGAGTTAGAGGATATTTTCCAAACTAAACAAGAAGAAAAAGAAGAAAAAACAAAAGAAGTTTTAGTATTAGAACATACTATCATGCAAGAAGATGAAAATTATGAATTTCCGCCAATAGAATTATTAAGCCAAGCTAAAGCAGTAGGCTCAAAAGGGAGTAAAAAGGCTATTGCTGATAATGCTACAAGACTTCAAAAAACATTATATAGTTTTGGGGTATCAGCTAAAGTAGAGCAAGTATCAATAGGTCCATCCATTACAAGATATGAATTAAAACCAGCAGAAGGTGTAAGAGTTAATAAAATTGCAAATTTAGCAGATGATATTGCTTTAAATTTAGCAGCAGAATCAATTCGTATTGAGGCACCAATACCGGGAAAACAAGCGGTTGGAATTGAAGTACCGAATAAAGAAACAGAAATGGTACATTTACGAGATATATTAGAAAGTGATAAATTTATAGAATATGAATCTAAGCTTGCTTTTGCACTTGGAAAAGATGTTGCAGGAAATGGTGTTGTAACAGATATTGCTAAAATGCCTCATGTGCTAATTGCGGGAAGTACAGGCTCACGGAAAGAGTGTTTGTATTAATACTCTAATTACAAGTATTATTTATAAAGCAAAACCAAGTGAAGTAAAATTAGTAATGGTGGATCCAAAGGTAGTTGAACTTTCTGTTTATAATGGAATACCACATTTATTAATTCCTGTTGTAACAGACCCTAAAAAGGCAGCAGGTGCACTTGCATGGGCAGTACAAGAAATGGTAAATCGTTATGGGCTATTTGCTAAAAAAGGAGTTAGGGACATTAAAGGATATAATGAGCAAATAGAAAAAGAAGGTCTAAATGAGAAATTACCACAAATTGTTATCATTATTGATGAACTTGCAGATTTAATGATGGTTGCTGCAAAGGACGTAGAAGATGCTATTTGCCGTTTAGCACAAATGGCAAGGGCAGCAGGTATGCATTTAGTAATTGCCACACAAAGACCATCAGTGGATGTTATTACGGGTATTATTAAAGCTAATATTCCATCAAGAATTGCATTTGCTGTTTCCTCACAAGTGGATTCAAGGACAATTTTAGATATGGTAGGAGCAGAGAAATTATTAGGAAAAGGAGATATGTTATTTTATCCATCAGGGGCGCCAAAACCAACAAGATTACAAGGAGCTTTTGTATCAGATAAAGAGGTAGAAAAAATTGTCAATTTCCTAAAATCAAATGGAGAAGTAACATATAATGAAGATATATTAGAATCAATTGAAAAATCGAATAATACAGATAAACAAATAGATGAACAAGAACAAGAAGATGATACAGATCCATTTTTAAATGATGCAATAGAAGTGGTTGTTGAAGTAGGACAAGCATCTACATCTTTTATACAAAGAAGATTTAAAGTGGGATATGCAAGAGCAGGAAGAATTATTGACCAGATGGAGCAAAGAGGAATTATTTCAGGATATGAGGGAAGTAAACCACGTACTGTTTTAATGAGTAAAGAGAGATGGCAGGAATTAAAAATGGGAAAACAAGAAGAACTAGACGAAGAAGAAGCAGTAGAAGGATAAGTATTAGTAGGAAATAATAAAAAAGGTAAAAATTGATAAAACGGAAGAGAAAGGAAGAAGGTCTGTGGATACAGAGAAAATTTTATCAAAAATTACACCAAAAGATTATCATAATGAATTAGAAATCATTTTGGAGGATAAAGATTTTTCCGAAGATGTAAAAAATCTACTTTTATCTTGTATTTATAAAATAGAAGCAGGATATCAAGATTATGAAGTAGTAAAACAAGAGGTAGTAACCAAAAAGGAATATTTAGACGAGATTTTAATGATTATAAAAGAAAAATGCCACCATATTGAGATTCGAAAAGAAACATTAGAATCAATGGAACAAGGACTAAATCGTCGATATGAAGTAGACAAAACAGAAGGAAGTATTATCCTTTGGCATCCAAACGAAAAAATAGTATTATATGCGATATATCAGCTTGATGATAGACCCATTTATGTAGATGAAAAATATAGTATTATTAGAGCTTCTTTATCAGAATTATTAAATAAAGGCGAGAATATTAGTCGTGTAGAGGTATTAAGAGATTTTAATGGTTGGAATTGGAATACAGATGAAAAAGAAATACAAAATATTACGGTTAATTTGGTCTACCAAAATTTGATTGATTTGTTAGGAATTAGTTTTATGAGTCAGTGGATTCATGCAAAAGAATTAAA
>CATLGL010000072.1 GCA_949935895.1 uncultured Clostridia bacterium | reverse complement strand
TACTCAATAGTTTGTATAATTTACTGTCTGTGTCTAAATAATCTGAAAGATTATAGGTATAATGCGTATAACTCCATGGTCCAATACTTGCTATGGATGTCCAGCCACTTTCTGTTGTAATCGTTGGATAAACAAGATAACCTTCCATTTGGCTTGGGTAACCCTCAACTGTTGTTGGATCATATCCCACTATTTGGTTCACATCCTCAACTTTTATACTTCTTGCACCACTTTGTATCGTTCCCGTTTGTAATGTATCTTTTGGTCCTCCTACATGGTATGTATAACTTTTTGACGTATCTGCTCCCTTTCCATATCCATATATTGCACATATTGAATGCATTTCTTGTTCTACATATAAATACGCCACAACTCCGTTTGTTTTTAACTCTTCATTACTATTTGTTTTTATTGAGGATTCACTCATTAACACAACTTCTCCTGTTTGTGTATTTTTGCTTAAGACTTGCCACCTAACACTTTTATCTGCGACAAATGTTTGTGAAGCACATCCATTTCCATGAGATGTTCCGCTTCCTTTAGGTGATGTATAGGTTAATTTACTTGCTGTAACTCCGTCCATTCGTTGGATCATATGCTACGTAATCTCCTATTTCTACTGCATTAGCTAATAATGTTTCCCCTTGAGTAACTTCAATTACCTCTGAAATGGTCTCTTTCATTCTTCCTGCCATATCTTTTGTTAACACATGTAAATAATATGTTCCTGGTGTTGTTGTTGTTAGTATTATTTCTTCTGGGTTTGTTTCAAATGTATGGGTAAAATTACTTTCATTCAGTATTAGTGCATCTTGAACACTTGTATATACCCATTTACTATTTTTTATATCTACTCCACTTTCATTATCAATAAGTTGCACTGTCGCTGTTAGGCTTGAATCTGTTGTTGTACTTGTTCCATTAATGCTAATGATAGCATCTTGTGGATCTTTACTATCTTTTATATCTCTACTTGTATAACTTCCTGCTTTTGTTCCATTCCATAGTCTAATATAGACAGTATCATTATAATCCAGATTTACTACTGTTGTCCCTGTTGTCCAGTTTTCTTCTGCATATCCATTTACTTGATATTGAATCTGTAAATTACTGGCAATAGCATCTCCTTTACTTAATGTTACTGTTGCTTTATGGGTAATAGCATCCCATAAAGGTGTACTAACTATAATATCTCCTTCTTGTAAATCTGGAATTTCCTCTTCTTTTCCTGATTCATCACCTTTATTTTCTCCTTCTTGCCCTATATATTCTACCTTATGGGCTGTTATAATAAAAATGTATCCTTCTGCTGTTACTACTTTTGCTTGTTCCTCATCTTCTTCATTCTTTTCTTCTAATTTTTCAATATTTCCTACTGGTACAATTTTGTCAGTATAAATTTGACTAATTAACTCATCTAGTGTTACTTTTCCTTCATTACGTGCCTCTACATCTAATCTTGCAAATTCAATTTTCTCTTTATATTGTGCTATTTGTGTTTCTGTTTTGGCTCTTGATGCATAATTAAATATCCCTTTTTCTCCTATGGTTAGATTAATGGTAATTCCTGCTAAAATAATTAACACAATGATTGTAATCACAAGACTTAACAAGGTGATTCCTGATGTTAAATTTACTTTTTTATTTTTGATTTTTTTTGATTTTTTTTGTTTATTTGTATCCATTTTATCTCCTTTTTTATAATATCTCTTTATTTATTATGATTTTATTTTTGTTCTATTGTTAAATCATATGCATTGGAATGGTCTATTCCTATTCCCATATTTAATTGTACGCTTTCTCCTGCTTTTACTGGAGATATCAATCCATTCATTTGTTCTAATATGTTGTTTTGATCATCATATAATGTTACTTTTATTGGTGTTAAATCAATATCTTTATTGGTCGTATTGGTCACTGTTGCAATTAGAATCGATTGTCCATCCTTATAAGTTAATTGTATCTGGCTTATCTCCATTCCATTTAATTTTTTTGTTTGTTTCAATTTATCACTTTTATTTAATTTCGTACCATCTTCTAAAACATTAGTATTCTTTTCTACGATAGTATTTTGTAGTTCTACTTTTTCTGATTGTAACCTTTTAGCTTTTGTATTTTTCCAAATTAGTAATCCTACTACAATTATAATTCCTATGATTATAATAATTGCAATCATTCTTTTTTCTTCATTTTTCATTTGTTTCCTCCTATTTCAATTTTATTCTCATTCTGAATATATGTTAGAATAATTTTGTAAATTTTAATATTCTGTTTGTGTGACATATTGAATTTATGTTATATAATGATATCACGTAATGATTTTACATTTGTTTTTTTGGTTTGTCAAGATATTTCCATTATTTGTAATAGAACTGTAACCATATTACAGCAGTGTTACAGTTATTCCATATATCACAAATAGAAGATAGCAAATGCTATCTTCTATTTGTGTCAAATTTTATTATCTCCCTAACATTAAGTTTGTCTTGCTCTGTTTCAATCCTAAGTGTTATGACCAATCTTGTTATATTTGTAATCCCCCTATTTGCAATAGAATTCCCGCTATTACTCCAATGCTATATAATACTCCAATAATTTTAATATTCTCTTTCCTATTTTTATTCACTTTACAAAGAATTAAAATTCCTACTCCTGCTCCTACTAATAAGCCAGAAATCATCGTTGAAGCACTAATCACTCCTGATAGATATAATTTTGTTAATAATACTGATGAAGCACAATTAGGAATTAACCCTATTATTCCTGCTATTACTGGTCCTAATATTGGTTTATTTAAAACAAAACCTGCTAAATAGTCTTCTCCTATAAAATAAATAATCATATTTAATATAAATGATATGATAAATAGATAGATAAATACATTTATTGTATGTTTGAATGAGGATTTTAAGATTCCTCCTTCTTCACAATGGCAATGCTCTTGTTCACATACTTCTGAAATTTTATCTTTTTTATCTTTTTTTATGCAACTTTTAATAATAAAATCGATTATAAGTCCTGCTAAGATACCAATTACTAATTTTATACCTAAAATTTTTAAAATAGTATCAATGGGAGTTGCTTCTGATAATAGAATTGGAAGCATTTCATCTGATGTTGATAAAAAAATAGCAATTAGTGTTCCTAATGTAATAATCCTCCCTGCATAAAGGTTAGCAGCCATTGCTGAAAATCCACATTGTGGAAATATCCCGAAGGATACCTCCTAAAAATGGACCAAATTTACCAGATTTTTGAACAATTTTCTTCGTCTTATTACTTGTTTTATGCTCAATATATTCCATGATAACATAAGCTATCCATAAAAATGGTAATAATTTAATGCTATCTACTATCGTCTCAACCAATATTTCAAACATATCTTTTCCTCTTTTCTAATCTTGCCAATTATCATATCACATTTTTTATCAAATAACAAGAAAAAACGTGCCACAAACTTTGGCACGTTTCCAAAAATGTCTTATGCTGATTTTTTAGGGAGAATTACTAATGGCTTCCAATACAGCAGTCCCGTTAGAGCAACTTTGGGCAGTCCCAGCACATCCACAAGTCCAATCTCTTGGCAATATTGTATAAAAATCTCCTCCACATCATCTGCGATTTTTCTGCAAAGCTCAAGTGGTGAAATTTCTATTTTCATATTTCCATCTGTTTTCATGCCTTTATATAAGGGGTTTTTTGTGTATTCATCTGTAAATATAATATCTATTTTTCCCACAGCTTTTCCCTTATACAAAACCACAAATAGCAAATCGGATTCTTCGTTCTTTTCTCGAATCTGCCGTTTTAACTCCCGTGCAACAAACTCTGCCATCTCTTTAGATAACTGAGCTGCACATACAAGTGGCTGTACATCTGCTACTCTCATTTCTCTTATAGTAATATCATCCTTTGTTACTGCATACATTTTTTGTCCTCCTGTTTTTACTTTATTGTTTTATGTATACTATTGTATCATATTTTATTTTTGTAAGCAAGTTTTATTAGATTAAAACAGGAAAATCTTATAATATTTTATAAAATTATCCTGTGATTAAAATATTAATTTTTTTACTTACTTCCTAAAATTGCTTTTATTTTATCTAAATTCTGTGTGACACAGTCGTATCCATACTGATAACAGCTGTCTAGTTTTGCTACATCTAATAATCCTACTTTATCAGTATATACACTTAATACCACATCACTTTGTTCTAAATTTTCTTCAGATATTTTATTTCCCATAATATCAATTGTTTTCATAACAATATCCATAATATTACTCTGTTCATTAATGGGATCTGCATCAAATTTAACTGCAATTACTTTATCCGCACCTTGCTTTTTTACTTCACAAACGGGAACATTATCTAATGCTCCTCCATCCATAAATGCATGATTTTCAAACTCACATGGTGTAAAAACTGCTGGAAAACTGCTACTTGCACGCACTGCTTTTCCAACAGTAATATTGGTAATATATTGTGATACATCTGGTGCTTGGTTTGGAACATAATTTGTAAAAACATATTCTTTTGAATTTGTAATATCAACACTAGGAATAACAATTGGCATTTTAATTTGACTAATCCTTCGTATTCCCTTTTTATATGCAATTTGATTATATATGGTCTCTAAACCTTTCCCTGTTTTTAATCCCTGCAGTGTATTTTTTTTGTTCATCATAAAATTTCCAATGCCAGAAATAATCGGTCCACTGCTAATATATACTAATTCCTTTGCATATCGTTTAAACAATATATATATGTAATATGGAGAATATCCCATAGCATATAAACTTGCAATTAAACTTCCCGCACTGGTTCCTCCAATAATATCTACATGTATGTTGTTATCTTCTAACGCTTTTAATACGCCCGCATGAGCAATTCCTCGTATTCCTCCACCAGATAACGCAATTCCTAACTTCATATTTTCACCTACTTTATAAAAAGTATTTCCATTTATGATATGTTTAAACTTTTATTTTTGATAAAAGTACCTTTATGTTTCAAATTTTGCACTATAAATGTTAATGTTTTTGATAATAAACTTTGTATAGGCCTCTTCTTCATGGACTATCCTAAATATTAGCTTGTGAATAAGCAAATATTTGTCTATCAATATGGTAATTCGTTTGACTTTTTATGTAAAATTTTGTATAATTAAATTATACAAAGTTTAAGGAGGTTGTCTTATGCGACGGATAAAACGATATCATGGTTGTACAGACTGCAGTTTAATCAGAACTTGCCAATACTCTGCTTGTGCTGGGAAATGTAATACATGCACAAATAGGTGCTGCCTTTGTGTTGGTGATTGTAGCAAATGCCATTCATCTTGTGAAAATCGTACAAAGGATTATCATAATCCTTCCCGCAATCTCTAAAAACCGACTGATACTTAATCGGTATATCTAATTGCCTACTTCTCATAAGAGTCGTAGGCTTTTCTTTTCGCAAACAAAAAAATCGGCATTTCTTACTTACTGTAAGATTTGCCGATTTTATTTTATTTAAATTAAATTTCTGTATAAGGTAACATTGCAATGTGTCTACATCTTTTTATTGCAATGGTAATATCTCTTTGATGTTTTGCACATGCTCCTGTTGCTCTTCTTGGTAAGATTTTACCTTTTTCATTGATAAATTTTTTTAATTGATCTGGATTTTTATAATCTAATACAAAGTTTTTGTCTGCACATAATGGACATACTTTTTTTCTCATTTTTCTAAACTTTGGATTATAATCATCATCTCCGTTATTCATTCTGTTGTTTCTTTTATTGTTCCTCTTGTCTGCCATTTTTTCTTCTCCCTCCTATTTTTTAGAATGGTAGATCATCATTTGAAGAAATCTCAAATTCTGGACTTGGAGTTGCTACATTTCCAAAGGTATTTTCAAAGTTTCCTGCAGCTTCTCCTTCTCTTTTGCTATCTGCAAAATAAGCCTCTTCTGCAACTACCTCTGTTACATAATGCTTTTGACCTTGGTCATCATCCCATGTTCTTGTCTGAATTCTTCCAATGACTCCTACTTGTTGTCCTTTTTTAAAATATTTACTACAAAACTCTCCAACTTTACTCCAAGCTACTATGTTAATAAAATCTGCCTGTCTTTCTTCTCCTTGTCTTACAAATCTTCTATTAACAGCAAGTGAAAAGCTTGCTACTAGTGTATTGTTTGTTTGTGTATATCTTACTTCTGGATCTCTTGTTAATCTTCCCATTAAAATTACTTTGTTCATATTATTTTACCTTACCTTTCTTATTTAAAGGTTCCTAACAAACATATTCCACTTTTCTTTACCGTTATGTAATTGTTTGCTCATTTTAATTTTACTTAATTAGTTTTCTTTTCTTACAACAATAAATTTAATTACTTCATCTGTAATTCTATAATTTCTTTCTAATTCTGTAATTAACTCTGGTTTCGCTTCAAAGTTAAATAAAACATAGTATCCTTCTTTGTTCTTTTTTACTTCATAAGCTAATTTTTTCTTTCCTATTTCTTCTACAGTTTCTACTTTACCATCAGTATTAATCAAGTCTGAAAATTTTTTAATAAGGCTTTTAATACCTTCTTCTTCTAAACTTGGATTAATAATGATAACACTTTCGTATTGATTCATTATTTCACCTCCTTTTGGCTTATAACCCATACTCTCCCTTTATTTGTATGAGTAAGGAAAAAAGCAATGCTTTTTTTCAAACATTGCTATTTTACCATATTTATACACATTTGTCAAACCAAATTTACTTAATAAACAGTGTTACACGAAATCCTAAGAAATCTCCTGCTGTTGTGCTAGAATTACTATTGCTTCTATATGCTGCTGGAAAATAATCACTATAGTCTCCCCCTCGCCTGGTCATATTATTAATCGAACCATTTTTATAATTTTCTGTAGTCCATTCCCAAACATTTCCTCCCATATCTGAAATATTGTTTACTGGAGTGGTTTGTCCTGTTGGTACAATCATTCCTTCATCTGCATATTTTTTTTGGATTGCTCCATCCACCTCCATAAACTTAAATTCTTTTTCTCTGTAATTTCCTTCATTATTACTCATTGGATAATATGAATAGTTTTTTTCTATAAACTTTAATGTTGTATCCCATGCATAACTACTTGGTAATCTACTAATTACACTATCTGATGAACTAGAATATAGTTTGCTTGCTATATAATTTGCCTGTTGATATGTTACAACACTATATGGATATAGTGCTTTTTTAAATTGTGGTTTTCCTGATTTTGCAATAATGCCATCACCTGGCATTGTTGTATTTTTATCCTCTGATGTCCTTTGTTTTGATGTTCCTGCTTCAAATCGACCAATATAAAATCCCTTATATAGCTCCACACTGCTTTTTTCTACTGTTGGCATTGTTTCATAATAATTTGATATACCGCCATAAGCTGCATTATATAGTTCTCTTCGGTATTGTCCAATTGTATCTACTGGTATCCATACAAACTCGTTTTCATCATTGGCATTTCTTACTACTAGTCCTTTTTCTATTTCAGTTTGTCCTTTTTTTTGAGATACTTGAAATCCTTTTGGTATCATAGCAGTCTTTCCGAGATTTATCTTTATACAATTTAGTTGATTCATAAGTATCTGACCAATCTGGTAATACTCTCATTACTGTAATATCATTTGACAATTTCATATTTCCTGATTCATCTTCTATTTGAAAATAGCAAATATTTTCTTCTTGTGTTAATGTTATTTTTTCTAATTCTGTTTTTATTTCCCTATAATCAGCTTCATATTCATATACTTTATATGCTTCATCATTCACCATAAGAGTTATTTTTTTTATTCCATTTTCTTTATCAACTGCATTCATTTTTATACTCACTACGTTGTCATTTCTTCCTACTAACTCTATATTTAATATGTTACTTAATTCTACTTTTGTGCTTTCCTCTGGCATAGTATAATAGATATTATCTTCAAATCGAATACCATCTACATAGTAAATCATATGGCTTCTTTCATTGATAATGTATATGTCTGTAAAATTATTCCCAGGCTTTTTTTGATACCCTTTATAATCCTTCCCAAAATTCAAATATAATCCTTGTAATGCCTCTAAATCCACTACATAATAGTTATCGTTATCATTGGGATTGATTGGTTGAATATGATTTATATTTTCATAGGGTGTTTTAATAATAGGAAGTGCACGGTAAGTTGCATAATATAAATCTACCTTATCTTTTATTTTAGTGATATCTTGATACATATTATTTAATGCTTTTACTTTATCTCCTGTAGTAA
>CATLGL010000071.1 GCA_949935895.1 uncultured Clostridia bacterium | reverse complement strand
GTTTAACATGTTTTTTGACCAGTTTTCAATCGTAGAATATCGTAAATAGGCATTGTCTTTTACATATAACTCAACACAACCTGCATGAAGATTAACTTTATTGTATTTTGGTGCACTACATCCTTCAATAAAGTGAAGACTTGCCCCCTCATCTACAATAATAAGAGTATGTTCAAATTGCCCAGATTCTGGAGAATTTAGCCTAAAATAGGACTGTAATGGGATATCTACTTTTACTCCTTTTGGTACATACACAAAAGAGCCTCCAGACCATACTGCCCCATGAAGTGCTACAAATTTATGGTCATGTACTGGTACACATTTCATAAAATGTGCTTTTACTAAATCTGGATATTTTTTGATGGCACTTTCCATATCAGTATAAATAACACCTTGTTTGATGAGTTCTTGCTTCATACTATGGTATACTACTTCTGAATCATACTGTGCCCCAACTCCTGCCAAAGATTCTTTTTCTGCTTCTGGAATACCTAATTTATCAAACGTATTTTTAATATCCTCTGGTACATCCTCCCAAGAAGTATTTAAGTTTGTTTTTGGTCTTACATATGTTGCAATTTCGTTCATATCTAGTTCCGATAAATCTGGTCCCCAAGTAGGAAGTTCTAAGCTGTTATATACTTCTAACGCCTTCAAACGAAACTCCCTCATCCATTTCGGGTCATCTTTTTGTTTTGAAATTTCCTCTATAATTTCTGGTGTTAATCCCTTTTTTATTTTAAAATCATAATCATCTTGGTTTTTAATATCATAAATATTACGATTAATTTCATCTAGTTTTGTTTTTTTCATATTTTTATTCCTTTCGCAATGTTGCAAATCTTATCAATTCCATTGGTATTTTTATTTATATTCTGCATAACCTTTTTCTTCAATCTCTTTTGCAAGTTCTGCATCTCCTGTTTTTACAATTTTTCCATTTACTAGGATGTGAACATAGTCTACCTTTAGACTATGTAAGATTTTTGTATTATGAGTAATAATTAAAACTGCATTTTGTTTATTTTTAAACATCTCAATTCCTTTTGATACAGTTTTGATGGCATCTACATCTAAGCCTGAATCTGTTTCATCTAAAATGGCTAGTTTTGGATTTAATACTAGCATTTGTAAAATTTCATTCTTCTTTTTTTCTCCACCAGAAAATCCTACATTCAGACTTCTTTCTAGGTTTTCATCATTTATATTTAGTGCTTGTGTATATTTTTTTAGTTCTTTTTTAAATTCAAATATTTTTACAGGTTTCCCTGTCATTTTATTTTTAGCATATTTTAAGAAATTCGTAACTGATACCCCCATAATTTCTTCTGGTAATTGAAATGACATGAAAACTCCCTTTCTTGCAATTTCATCTGTTTTTAAATTGGTAATATCTTCTCCTTCTAATAAAATGCTACCATTTGTTTTCGTATAACTTGGGTTATTTAGTATGGAATTTGCTGTTGTCGTTTTCCCGAGAACCATTTGGTCCCATAATGACATGAATTTCTCCTTTTCCCATGTTTAAATTGATTCCTTTTAAAATTTCTTTTTCTTCTGCATTTACATATAAAGCTTTTATTTCTAATAATTGATTACTCATATCTCTATTACAGTCCCTTCTATTTTTTATCCTATCTTTTTCGTTCATTTATTTTAGAAATCGTTCTCCTAACACAACATCTACATTTCTCTTTTCCTATATCGTAATTACAGTCTAAATTATTAAACCCTAACACTTTGTGAACATATTTTGCTAATTTATTTGCTGTAGTATCTCCAATAGAGGATTTTATCTTCTCTGCTTCTTGTTGTGCTTCTTCTTTTTCTAAATTTAAAACCTCTTTTAAAAATAAGTACACAATGTCATATGCTTCTAATACTTTTTTTGCTAAATCTTCTCCTTTTTGAGTTAATTCAATGGTTCCATAGGATTCATAATTTAATAGTTCATGGTCTTTTAATTGATAAATTGCTTTATTCACACTTGGTTTTGTGCAATTCATTTTTTGTGCAATATCTGTTACTCTTATTTTCCCATTTTGCTGTTTTAATATGTACATGGTTTTTATATATTCTTCTAATGCCTTTGATATCATTATTTTCTTTCCTCTTTCCAAAGTTAGATTTGGTTAACATTATATGATAATTTTATTTGTTTGTCAAGGCTAACAATTGTTTTTTACTAAAATTGTTTCAATCATGATAATAAATAATTTTATAAAAAAATCAACAGTAATAAAATTTTGATACTGTTGATTCTTTTATTTTATTCCATTATTAGGCTCTTAAACTTCCTATTCTGCTTTTAACTACAAATCTTTGTGGTCTTTATCATGTCCTACTTTTCCTAATCAATCGCATTTCCACTTAAAATTTGAGCTGGTGTTTTTCTTAATGTATGGTATACTGGTAATAATCCAACTATTATGTTAAATCCAAACGCAATTAGTAGACTAATTCCTACTACTGTAGAGTTTAAGACAAATTGATTGGCAAAGTAATAAGTTTTCGTTAAATTATATAAAATATAAGACATAAAGGTAATTCCTGGTGTACAGATTAACAAATCAATTGCTAAAATTTCTCCTAAAAACATTTTATAAATATCACTTACCTTTACTCCAATTGCCCTTAAAATTCCTACTTCTTTTTTTCTTGACAAGAATGAGGAACGTATCATTAGAAAAATTTCTACTAAAGAAATAGCCAAAATAACACAAGCTACGGTAATACCTGATATAATTTGTGATTTCATTCTTTCAATATATGTTGTTTTATCTTTTTGATAAGTATCTTCTATGTTTCGATTTGTTTGTAAAAAATATGCCATTGCTTGTTCTTTATTTTTTGGACACACTATAAAATTTTGACTTTTTTCAATTGTTTGATATTTTATGGTATTGGGAGTTGCATAATATTCGTCTTTTCCATATTTGCTTTCATAATACCCTACTACTTTCAATTTTTGTCCATTTACTTTTTGGTCAATTGTTTTATTTAATTTCATTTGTGAAGCATAATTATTATTTACGATAATTTCATAATCATTTTCTGGTCTTCTTCCCTTTTTTATGGTAATTTCGTCACTTACCAAATTAACATCTACTAATCGAATAGCTCCACTATCTTGTAAATTAGGATTTTGTCCTGCTTGGTTCATCGATATGATATTGATAAAATTTTCTTTTTCTAAATACACAGATGGACTCTTTTTATCAACAATTCCTACAATAGTATAATCAGATAATGATGTGGTTTGGTTATTGCTCATACCATCTGATGCTACCTTCAATGTTCTTCCGATTAACTGGCTACTATTGGTAATTCCTATTTGCTTTGCTAATATATCAGAAAATATTTTATCTACTACCATTTTATCAATTACAATCTGTGTTTTATTTTGTGGCATCTCTCCTAATATAATCTCCTCTTGTTTGATTCGATTAACTGCTGATATTGATGCTGTTATTCTTTGTGTGACTCCCACTGTTTGGTAATAATCTGGATATTCTATTTCAAAATTTATTTTCGAATCTCCTGGTAATAGATAATCTATAAAATCTAATGCCTCATCTTTTATATAATCTGATACATTATTTTGGTAACTAATAACACTTAAATAATCTCGATTGGTTGCAACAAATTTTTCATCTTTAATATTCGTAATCCCAAACAAAGTACTAACTGCATATACAATAAACATTGATGAAATAAAAAATCCTAATAATAATATTTTTTTTAGTGGAGAATAACTTAGTATTTTCTTTACTCCATTTATTAGTAATGTTACTATATTATAAATTGAGGAGTATTTTTTCTTATAGTGGTCATTAATAATTTTTTCATTATTAAATTGATAATTTTCATATATCCTTCTAGACATTTTTTTATAATGACTATTCACCAATTCAATACTTGAATCTTCATCTATAATTTCTATCTTTTTATCTGATTGTATATAAATATTTCCATTTTTTACTACCATTTTTACTTTTGTTTTTGCCTTTTGTTCTTCATCATCATAATAGTCTATTTGAAGCCCCTTTTCTTTTATTGCTTCATGAACTGGCATATCTTTTAAGTAAATTTTATTGTACATTCGGTAATCTAAGTCTTGATTTTTCTTATTTAACTCATCTGACGCTATTTTTCCATCTACTACAGTAATCGTACGTAATGCGTAAAATTCAGCAAGTTCTTTTTCATGTGTTACTAATATTACTAATTTTTCTTTTGAAATCGATTTAATAATATTCATAATTTCTATAGAATTTTTACTATCTAAATTTCCTGTAGGTTCATCGGCAATAATAATATTAGGATTTTTTACAATTGCTCTTGCAATGGCTACTCTTTGTTTTTGTCCTCCTGATAACATATAGGCAAGTCTATTACGGTATGGATACATTTTTAATACTTCTAATATGTAATTTACTCGTTTTGTGATTTCTTCCTTTTTCTTAATTCCTACCATTTTTAATACTAAAGCCACATTATCAAATACTGTTAAATGATTAATTAAATGATAATTTTGAAAAATATACCCAATTTTTAAATTTCGAATGCGATCAATTTTTGACTTACTTGTTTTAGTTATTTTTTTACCATCAATATAAATCCTTCCTTTATTAATTTTATCTAATCCACCAATCGCATTTAATAATGTGGTTTTTCCGACAACCAGAATTTCCTAAAATGGCTACTAATCCTTTATCTGGTAATTCTAAACTAACCGTATCAATTGCACGAATTTCATTTTTCTTATGACGATTAAAATATTTTTCTACTTTTTCTAGTTTTACCATTTTCTACACCTCTTCCCTATAAGTATTCATAACAGATTTTTTGAATAACTGTCTTGCATATCGGTTAGAGATTAGTATAGATATAAAAACTAATACCACATACAATAAAATATAGTCTTTTATTTGAATATAAGAAAGTAAGTCTTGTATAAAGCTTTGCTTAATTATCTGTTTTTGAATTAAGATATTCATTAAAATAACAAACATATAGGCTATATTTAAAACTGTCATTAGTTCAATTTTTAATAATTGTTTTGCATTTTTTCTAGTGGCACCTAAAATACGAATGGTAGAATAATATACATTCCTTGATTTTAAGATAATTTTAATAATAAAGTAAGATAAGAAAAATAGTGCTGCCATTACTATTACTGTTACTACTATGGTAATCGCATCAGTAATAACTTTGGCCTCTCCCATATCGTTAATTAAAGTATCTTTTATATATAATGTTTGATATCCCTTATTTTCTAGCGCCTGTATGGTTTCTTGTACTTCTTTTTCATTGTTAATAAATACACTACTTTGATAATTTCCTTTGTCAAATAATTGGTAATAGTCATTATCATTCATATAAAAAATCGATTGAAATGCATTATATTCTTCAATTCCTAGTAATTGCTTTATGTTACGTTTTAGATAAATTTTATCTATTGTAAGGGTAATATTATCGGTATAATACTGATTTTTTACTTTTAGATTGATATTTTGATTTTTGCAATTATTATTTTTTGCCATATAATTTAATTCTTCAAAAACATATACTTTTCCTTGTGGTACTCTTTTATTTGGTACTACACGATATTGTCCACCAATTTCTAATATGTGATTGTTAAATTCTACTTCTAATTTACTATAGGTAGTATTGATTACTTTTCTTGTATCCTTCATCCTTGGTGTACTTACATAAACAATAATATGGTTTGAAAATCCTACTTTTTCTTTATTAGTGACAATTCCTACAATTTTTAGCTTATTTTCAAATGCTTCTATCCAGTTAGTAGTATCACGGAATTCAAACTCCTTGTTTAATATATTGTCTTGTATTTGAGACATTGGCATATAGTCTTTTGGAATTTCTAAAATTGCTTCATTTTCATTTTCTGGTCTTCTTCCTATATTAACCTCCTCAGGAGCTGATTCCCAGTCTGCTATTTGAGCTGGAAAACCATAACGGTCACCATGAACACTAAAATATTTATCTAATGTTAAATCTTCTTCTACAATAGTATCAACGTTAGGAATGGTTTTTATATCTTCATAGTCTTGCTTTGTTAACATACCTTTATCTTTCTTTTTGATAATAATACGTTTATCTCCTGTATCATTAAAATAAAAATTATGTCCTAATTTAGATTGTTCATATTGTTGTTTTTTGATAGAAGAATACCCTCCTAAAACAGCAAAGCATAAAAATAGATACACACTAAACAATAATAAAAATTTAGGCAGTATATTAAAGGTATTACGGATTCCTAATCGAATTTTATTTCTACCCTTCATGTTTTTAGGCTGTACTACATTTTCATTTTCCTCTTTTACTTGTATTGGAGTTATGATTTTATCCTCTATCATTTTGCCATCATGCATTGTAATTTTTCTTGTAGCATATGGCTCTACTTGTTCATAATTATGGGTTACTAAAATCATCAGTTTATCTTTTGAAATGTCATGTAATAATTTCATAATATTTCCGAGCAGCTTTTGAATCTAAATTTCCTGTGGGTTCATCTGCCACTAAAATAGGCGTTTCTTTTACTAATGCTCTCGCGATTGCTACTCTTTGCTTTTGTCCTCCCGAGAGTTTTGAAGCCTTTGTATTTTTATATTTTAATAAATCTACTTTTTCAATTACTTCTAAAATCTTATGCTTTACTTCTGATTTTTTAAAGCCATTGATTAGTAATACTAATTCAATGTTTTGATACACAGTATAACTATTTACTAAATTAAAGCTTTGAAAAATATTTCCAATGTATTTTTTACGGTAAGCTTCAAAATCGGTTTCACTATATCCACTTGTTTCTTGCCCATTTATATACATTTCTCCTTCTTCATAAGTATCTAATCCAGATAAGACATTTAGTAATGTAGATTTCCCACTTCCACTTTCTCCTGTAATAGCAACAAATTCTCCCCTATTTAATTTTAAGTTTATTTTACTAAATCCACTTGCTACTGTATCTTGTTGATAGTAAAATTTTGACACATTTTTTAATTCTAACATATACTCCCCCATTATTTCTTCTTTTGCAACTTTTTTATCATTATATCACAAACTATTTTTTTGTGATATTATATTTTCAATTTTTTATTCTTAATATGTTACTATTCAACAATAAAAAAATACCATATTATTTTTTTCATGATAATATGGCATTTGATTGTTATCTTCTTTTTCATTAAACCTAATGGCTTAATTCTTTATATCGTTTTATCTTCATTGTAGATGTTTTCTCAAATTCTCCTTCTTTTATTTCAAGTGATTTTACTGCTTTATACGAAGTTAATTTTTTATTTACTTCTTTTATTTTACTCCAGATAATTTGATAGATTTCATCTTTTGAAATGTTTCCATGTAATTGTTCTATTGTCTCATAATCTGGTAATACTCTTGCTGTAATTATGAGTTCTTTCTCTTCTTTTTTGCTATCGCTACTTGGCTGTTTTCCATATACCATAGTTTCTTTTACTTCCTCAATTTTATCAATAAACATTTCAATTTCTTCAGGATAAATATTTTTTCCATTTTGTGTTACAATCACATTTTTGCTTCTACCTGTAATAAAAATATAGCCCTCTTCATCCATATAGCCAATATCTCCAGAATTAAAATATCCCTCTTTATTGATTGCTTTACTTGTTTCCTCTTCATCTTCGTAATATCCCATCATTAGTGTTGGTGATTTAATTAAAATTTCGCCTTCTCCTTTTTCATTTGGATTTTCAATTTTAATGTCTGCTTGAACAATAGCTTTTCCACAGGAGCCTACACAAGGTTTATATTCTGGTGTTAATGCTGCAATTGGTGCTGTTTCTGTTAAGCCATAACCTTGTAAAAAAGTAATTCCAATATCCTCTAACCATATTCCTACTTTTTTATCAATTGGTGCTGCTGCACAAACTACAATTCTTAAATTTCCGACCTAAATTGTCATATATTTCTTTAAATACTTTCTTTTTAATATCAATTACTGCTCTTTTTAGTGCATTGGTAAAAGATATCATTGTATTTACCATTTTATCTTTTTTACTTTTTACAATTTTTTCGTTAATTTTCTTATATAAACTTTCTACTAACAATGGTACTGTCAAAATCCCTGTTGGCTTTGCTTCTTGTAAATTTTGTACAATATATCGTAATCCTTCACAAATAGCAATCGATGCTCCTTGTGCCATAGGAAGTAAAAATCCAATTGTTGATTCATAACAGTGGTGTAATGGTAATACTGAAAATAATCGATCCTTTGGATATATTTTCACATATGCAGATACTGCATTGATATTTTCTGCTAAATTTCTGTTGTTCAACATAACACCTTTTGAATTTGAAGTTGTTCCTGATGTAAAAATTAATATTTTTAATTCTTCTTCATCATTTTCTAATTTTTCAAATGAAGTATTTCCTGCTTTTATCATGTGTTTTCCACATTCAATTAAATAATCTAAACCAACAAATCTTTGCTCTATTTTTTCATCTGATTTCATTTTAATAAAATACTCTA
>CATLGL010000070.1 GCA_949935895.1 uncultured Clostridia bacterium | reverse complement strand
AATAAGGCCAATGAAACTCTTATTCAAGGAAAAAGTAATATCGAAAATATGGGACTTGCTGTTTTTAAAGGAGATAAATTAGTAGGAGAATTAAATGGAATCGAAACAATTTGCCATCAAATGATTTCTAGTACTTTAAATAGTTGTATTATCAATATTCCAAGTCCTTTTGAAGAAAATAACTCAATTTCTCTGCGTGTTCGTCTTGTAAAAGACACTAAAAATAAAGTTAAACTTGTTAACGGTTCCCCATATATCACATCAAAAGTTATGTTAGAAGCACGTATTTTAACAATGAATGAAAATTCAAAATATATTACAACAGAAGAAATGGAAACATTAGAAAAAGCTTTAAATCGTTATTTAACAGTAAAACTAAATGAATATGTATATAAGGTTTCAAAAGAATTTCAAAGTGATATTGATGGATTTGGAAAACATGTAGTTCACAATTTTCAAACTTTTGAAGATTGGGATAATTTCAATTGGTTACAAAATTTTAAAAACTCATTTTTTGACATTACTGTTGATACAACCATAAAATCCAGTTATATTCTTATGGAAACTTAAAAAATTAAAATAAAAGAGGTGAAAATATGAGAATTGTTATTGGTGCCATATCCATATTTATATTTTTAAAGACACTATTTTATGGAATTTATGAATGGAAAGAAGAACAAAATAAACGGAGGTAGTATTACTATTATTATTCTTTCCTTTGTATGTTTAATTCTACCTAGTGTTCTAGTTAATTTAAGAGTTAATTTATCTAATTATTCATAAAAACCCTTATCAATATAACCTTTAAAAAAGGTCGAATTCCTCATCGACCCATTTGCAATACTATAATAATAGATAAAAAATCAATAAATGTAGCCATATTCTTACAAAACCACATCACGTTTTAAAAATCCATCTTTTATAATCCCTAATCCTATAAAATTTTTACTCATGCTATATATTCGGTAGGTATCCTCTGTTAATGTATATGGTAATCTTACACCATTTAAAAATTGCTCTAATTCTTTTGGGTTTAATATAACTTTTTGTTTGTCAACAAAAAAATCTTCTATTGTAATAATATAATCCCCTGCCTTATTTTTTGTTTGTTGCAATTTTGAAATTGTAATACTATTGTCTATATGAAACTCCCCAACCTGTATACGCTTTAATTCCTTCATACAACCTATAGTTTCCAGTTTTTGTGCTATTTGCTCACATATTGTACGAATATATGTACCTTTCGAACAATGTATAGTAAATGTAATCTCATTTTCATTTGAATTTATATGATTAAGCTTTAAATCGTAAATTTCAATTTCTCTTGGTTGGACTTCTACTTTCTTTCCTTGTCTTGCATACTCATATAGTTTTTTTCCATTTATTTTAATAGCAGAATACATTGGAGGTATTTGTTTTATTTTTCCTATCATAGAAAAAAATACCTCTTCTACTTGTTCTATTTGGGGCATCCTTATATTTTCTTTTTCAAGTACTGTACCTGTCATATCAGCAGTGTCTGTTTTTACCCCTAATTTTAGTACTGCTTGGTATAGTTTATCATGATTTATCAAATATTTTGCAATTTTGGTTGCCTTTCCTACTAGTAATGGTAATACTCCTGTTGCCTCTGGGTCTAATGTCCCTGTGTGTCCTATTTTTTGACCTAATATTTTTTTTACAACTGCTACTACATCATGAGAAGTATAATCTTTTTCTTTATTAATTATTATAATTCCATCCATTTTTATATTCCTATTCTTATTTTAAATGTTTTCTTAATTCATGGATGATTCTTTCTTTTGCTTCTTCTAATGTTGTATAAATTTGACATCCAGCTGCTCTAATATGTCCCCCTCCATTAAACATCATACATACATCTGATACATTTACATAGTCGTTTGAGCGTAAAGAGCCTTTATAACCTCCATCCTCTTTTTCAGTTAAAAGAACAGATACCTCTACTCCTTCTATACTTCTTCCAATATCAACTACTCCTGCATGATCTCCATTTTCTGCTTGAACTGTTTCTTCATCCTTTTTGGTAATATATGTAAAAGCAACTTTTCCATTTTCTAGTAATTCCAAACGCTCCATTGCAATTTTACTAAGTTCAAAATGTCCCTTAGTTTGTTTTTCTAATACTCTACGATAAATATCTGCTACATTTACTCCTATACTCAAAAGCCATGCTGTAAATTCAAATGTTTCTTTTGAAGTTCCTGCATATTTAAAGCCTCCTGTATCAGTAATAATCCCTGTAAGTAAACAACCTCCTATTTCTTTTGTAATTGTAACCCCTAAATACTCTAAAACTAAAATAAGAATTTGACAACAAGCAGGAGAATCTGGATTTACAAAATTATAATCAGCAAACATTGAATTGATACTATGATGGTCAATGTTAATGGTCACTTTTGCTTGTTCAAAATAATTAGCAAACCCATTTAATCGTTTAATATCACTACTATCCACTGCTATTGCTAAATCATATACTTGTCTTGTTCCTTCTTTTTGCATCTGTTGTGCTCCTGGTAGAAAATCGTAAATTTTTGGATATTCTGGCACAATGACTTCTACTTCTTTTTGTAATTGTACTAATGCATTATATAAAGCAAGAGAACTTCCGAATAGCATCACCATCTGGGTTTTCATGGGTTAATATAACAATATTCTTAGCTTTTAAGATTTCCTCTTTTATATTATCTAAGGTCATTTTTTCTTTTCTCCTTTTTGTTTTATATAAACAATCTTTCTTATCAAAATTGATAAAATTATTTAATATGCTAATAGCTTATATTATTCATTTTTCAAATTTCTTAAAATAGAATCAATTCTTGCTCCATATTCAATGGAATCATCACGTTCAAAAACAAGCTCTGGTGTTATGCGTAAATTGATTTTTTTGGCAATTTGCATACGAATAAAGCCAGAGGACTTCTTTAATCCTTCTAAAGTTTCTGTTTCATTTTTAGAATTTAGAATACTAACATAAATCTTAGCATATTTTAAATCTGGTGTAATTTTTACTTTTGTTACACTAATCAATCCAGTTACATTTGGATTTTTTAGTTCATAACTAATTATATGACTAATCTCTTTTTTTAATTCTTCATTGATTCTTTCAAATCTCGTATTGTTCTTTGGCATTTTCTCTTTGCCTCCTTATAAAACTTTAGCTTTTAAAATCTTATTCATATTTGTGGGGATAACGAAATTTATCTACCCCTACATTTATTCTTATATGGGATTATTCTATTTTTTTATTTCCTCCATTACATATACCTCTAAAGTATCAGTTTCTATAATATCATTATAGTTTTCAATTTGAAGACCACATTCATAGCCAGTAGCTACTTCTTTTACATCTTCCTTAAATCTCTTTAATGAAATTAGTTTTCCATCATGAATTACCACATTATCACGAATCAGTCGAATTCCTGCATTTCTTGCAATTCTTCCATCTGTCACATAACAGCCTGCAATTGTTCCCACATTACTTACTTTAAATATTTGTCTTACTTCTGCTGTTCCAATTACTTTTTCTTCAAATACAGGATCTAACATTCCCTTCATTGCAGCTTCTACATCTTCAATTGCTTGGTAAATAATAGAATATTGTTTAATTTCTACTTCTTCTTTAGCCGCCATATCTTTTGCAATTGGGGCTGGTCTTACATTAAATGCAATAATAATCGCATTTGAAACCTTCGCAAGAGTCACATCTGATTCAGTTACTCCACCAACATTGGCATGAATTACTTTCACTTGTACCTCTTCATTAGTTAATTTTTCTAAGCTTTGTGTTACTGCTTCTACCGAACCTTGCACATCTGCTTTTACAATAAGATTTAATTGTTTTAAGTTTCCTTTTTCAATTTCGCTAAACAAATCATTTAGAGTAACCCTTGCCGTTTGGTTAATACTCTTTTCTCTTGCTTGGCGTTTTCTTCTTTCAATTAAGTGTTTTGCTGTTTTTTCATCTTTTACTTCATAAAAAGTATCTCCTGCTTCTGGTACTTCAGTTAAACCTGTTACTTCAACAGGAGTAGATGGACCTGCTTTTTTAACTTTTCTTCCTTTATCATCTGTCATAGTACGAATTCTACCAATAGCAGAACCCACCACAATTGTATCTCCAACATCTAATGTTCCACGTTGTACAAGCATTGATACAACAGGTCCTCTTGCTTTATCTAGTCTTGCTTCAATAACAGTACCTTTTGATTGTTTAGTAGGATTTGCTTTTAACTCTTTCATGTCTGCTACTAATAATACCATTTCTAATAAAGTATCGATATTGATTTTCTTTTTAGCTGAAATTTCAACAAAAATAGTATCTCCACCCCATTCTTCTGGAACTAATTCATACTTCATCAATTCTTGTTTTACTTTTTCTGGATTGGCTCCCTCAACATCAATTTTGTTTAATGCAACAACAATTGGGATTTCAGCAGCTTTTGCATGATTAATTGCTTCAATTGTTTGTGGCATAACACCATCATTAGCTGCTACTACTAAAATAGCAATATCTGTAACTTGTGCTCCTCTTGCTCTCATACTTGTAAATGCCTCATGTCCTGGTGTATCTAAAAAAGTAATTTCTCTATCATTGATTTTTACCTTATAAGCACCAATATGTTGAGTAATTCCTCCCGCTTCTCCTTCAATCACATTTGTTCTTCGTATTGCATCTAATAGTGATGTTTTTCCATGGTCTACGTGTCCCATAACAACAACAACTGGTGGTCTTGGTTGTAATTCATTTTCAGTATCTTCTGTTTCATCAAATAAAATATCCTCTTCTGTTACCGTTTCTTTTTTAATTGCTGTAATTCCAAATTCTCCTGCAATTAAAAAGGCGGTATCAAAGTCCACTTCATTGTTGATGGTTGCCATAACACCATAACCCAATAATTTTTTAATAACATCTGCTGTTGTTTTTTTCATTTCAGAAGCTAAGTCCTTTACTGTTACAGGATCAGGGATTGTAATTTCTGTTAGCTCAAATATTTTTTGCTTTACTCTTTCTTCATCTTTATTGATTCTTTTCTTATTCTTCTTTCCTCTTTGAGTTGTTAAATCATAAAAATCAAGCATTCCACCATCTTGTTCATCAAACATAGAAGACAATTGGTCATGTTGTTTTAAACTTTTTAATTTGTCTTCATTGATTTCATAATCACCACCACGTTTTGATTTTGGTGACTTTTTCATTTTATTTTCTTCATAACGATTTTGTTTTTGCTTATCAATAGATTTATTGTATTCTCTTACTACTTCTTTTTCTACAACATCTGTCATAATATTTTTAATATTTTTTTCAATTCCTTTTTCATCAAGTGGTCTTTTTCCAGTATAACCATTTTGATTATTATTTCGATATGAATTATTTCGATTTTGATTATACGTATTTCCATTACGATTATCTCGATTTAAATTATTACCATTTCTGTTTTGATTATTATAACCATTGTTACGTCCATTATTACCAAAATTATTATTATGATGAAAATTATTTTCTCTTGGCTTATAATTATTGTTATATCCATTATTTGAATTATAATTACGATATCCTTTATTATTTTGATAATTTTGTGTTACTACCTTTTCCTTTTTATCTTCTTTTGGTTGTAACACTTCCATTTTTTTTGTCTCAACTTTTACTTCCTCTTTTATTTCTTTTGGCTTTTCTTCTTTCTTTATTGGTTCTTGTTTTTGAGTTTCTTTTTCTTCTACGATTGTTTGTTTTTCTTCTTGTTGTATTTTTTCCTCTTGTTTTGGTGTTTTCAAGCCAAATAACTCACTAACCGTCATTGGTTTTGAAGGCTTGTTACGATACACAATATTATAATCTTGATTTGCATTTCTTTCTACAAATCCTACTTCTTTTCTTTTTGCTTCCATTTTTTTCTTTTTTTCTTCTTCTTCTCTTCTTGCTATTTCTTCTTCTGATACAATTACTTCCCTACGAATAATAACTGGTGTATCTTGTTTTACCTTTTTCTCTTTTTTCTCTTGTGAGTCTACTTTTTTATTCTCTTCTTTCTTTTTCGTTTTAAAACTCTCCTTTATTTTTTTTGCAAGTTCTTCTTCTATTGAACTCATATGATTTTTAACTTCAATCCCTAACTTTTCTGCTCTTTGTACAATTTCTTTACTGGTTAAGTCAAGTTCTTTTGCAATTTCATGTATTTTTGTCTTACCCAATAATGTCACCCCCACTAATTATTTTCTTAATTTCAAATGCAAAACTTTGATTTCGAATTCCAAAGATTGCTTTGTTTGTTTTTCCAATTGCTTTGCTTAAATCTTCTATTTTCCCATAAAAACAAATTGGTATCTGATTTTGGTTACAACAAAATGTAAAATTTCTTTTTGTTCTGTCTGCTGCATCCTCTGCAATTAAAATTAACTTTACTTTCTTTTTTTGAATTAACTCCATGCAAGCATCATTTCCAAAACTAAGTGCTCCTGCTCTCATACATAAGCCTAACAAACCTTCTATTTTATGATTGCTCAATAATCACACCTCTTAATTTCTCATAAATCATATTATCTATTTTTGTTTCAAAAACTCGTTCTAGTCGCCTTGTTTTTATTGCTTTTTCTAAACATTCTTCCTTATCACATATGTATGCACCTCGTCCATGCATCTTTCCTGTTTTATCAATACTAATTTGTCCATCTGTTGATTTTACAACTCGTATTAAATCCTTCTTATTTTTCTTTTCATTACAGCCCATACAGGTTCTTTGTGGTATTTTTTTCATTTTAACCACCTTTCGCTTTTATTCTTCTTTTTGTTCTTGTATACTACCAATCATTTCTCTAAACTGCGATTCTGATTTTATATCAATCTTCCAATTTGTCAATTTTGCAGCAAGTCTCGCATTTTGTCCGAGATTTTCCAATTGCTAAAGATAATTGGTCATCTGGTACAATCACTTGTGCAAACTTTTCTTCTTCTTTTACATCAACAGCTAATACTTGTGCTGGTAATAATGCTGCTGCTATATAAATACTTGGATCTTCATTCCATTCAATTACATCAATCTTTTCACCATTTAATTCATTTATAATGTTTTGAATACGTACTCCTTTTTGTCCTACACAAGAGCCAACAGGGTCTATGTTTGGATTTGTAGAATATACTGCTACCTTACTTCTATAGCCAGGATCTCTTGACACACTCTTAATTTCGATTAAGCCTTCGTAAATTTCTGGTATTTCAAACTCAAATAATCTTCTAACAAACTCTGAACAAGCACGTGATACAATTACTTGTGGATTTCCTTTAGCCCCTTTTACAACATCTTGTACATATCCCCTTATTTTATCATTAACACAATACTTCTCTGTTGGTATTTGTTCTTTTTGTGGCATAACTCCTTCTAATTTTCCAAGATCCATTACAACAATATTCGTATCTGCCTTCTGAACAATTCCTGTTACAATTTCTCCTTTTCTATCATTAAATTCTGTAAAAACCACTTCTCTTTCTGCTTCTCTTAATTTTTGAATAATAACTTGTTTTGCTGTTTGAGCAGCAATTCTTCCAAAATCTTTTGGCACCATTTCAATATCTACTGTATCACCAATTTCTACTTTTTTACTTATTTTTTTGGCATTTTCTAATGCAATTTGTAATTTATCATCTTCTACTATTTCTACTATCTCTTTTACTGCATATAGATGTGCTTCTCCTGTTTGATTATCCATTACAACTTTTACATTTTCTGCTGAGTCAAAATTTCTTTTATATGCTGTTACTAGAGCTTGTTCAATTGCTTCTATTAAATACGCTTTTTTTATTCCCTTCTCACTTTCAAGTTCTTCTAGTGCTAATATTAGTTCTTTATTATCAATTGCTTTCATTTTTCATTTTTCCTCCCTTATTTAACTATTTTCCCAATCATATTTTATTTTTATATGTGAAATATCTTTTCTAGGAATCGATATTTCATCATTTTCATATGTCATAATAATATTATCCTCATCGTATCCTGTTAATACTCCATCTATTACCTTTTTCTTATCCATTGCCTTATACAGGTTTACTTCAATTGCTTCCCCCATTGCCATATCAAAATGTTTTTCTTTTCGTATTTTCCTTTCAATTCCTGGTGAAGATATTTCTAAAAAATAGCTTTCTTTAATATAATCTGCTTCATCTAATAAGTCCATAATACCATTATTTACTTTTTCACAGTCGTTTAAATCAATCCCTTTATCTGTGTCAATAAAAATACGTAAAAAATACTCTTTTCCTTCCTTTACATATTCCACATCATAAAGTTCATAACCAAGTTCATTGATTTTTGCTTGTACTAACTGTTCTATTTTTTCTTCAATATTTGCCAAAAACCCAAATCCTCCTTATATAACCGAGGAGTGGGATTTATGTCCCACTCCTCTAGTTTTCATTTTTGTAATCCTATTATATCCCCAAATCCAATAAAAATCAAGCCTTTTTAAATATTTTTCTATTTTTAGTATTACAATACAAACAATTATAAAAAAATAAAAAATTCC
>CATLGL010000069.1 GCA_949935895.1 uncultured Clostridia bacterium | reverse complement strand
ATGGGAGAGATTATTGATAAAGATTTAGAAATCCGAAAAGTAAAAATGACGGCAAAAGAAGCAGAAAAATTTTACGAAAAAGAAAAAACATTAAAAGGAAAAGTACAAATTGACCAGGACACTTCTTATGGTGCATCACTATATTATTGTGAAGACTATTTTAACTATTTTTTTGGTGTTATGCCAATTTCCACAGGCTATACGAAGGTATATGATATTGTTAAATATCGTGATGGTTTTATTGTACGTTATCCAAATTGGAAAACACCAACCCAATTGACTCCATTTATAGAAAATAAAAAATTAGTATCAACACTAGATGAATATGAAGATATTTATAAATTAATTGGAATTAACACAATTTACAAATTAAATCGAGAAGTAAAAAAAGATGGTGCACAAGATGCCATTTTATTATCAGAAAGTTTGCATGAGAAAAAAATTGCAGAACTTGCAGATAATATTGCTAAAAGTGGAAAAATAAAAGTAGTACTTATTGCAGGACCGTCATCGTCTGGAAAAACAACATTTGCAAAACGTTTAGGAATTCAATTAAGGTTAAATGGAATAAAACCAGTTACCATTTCAGTAGATAATTATTTTGTAGAACGAGAAGAGAATCCAAAAGATGAACTAGGAAATTATGATTTTGAATGTATAGAAGCATTAGATGTTAAATTGTTTAATGAGCATTTAGTAAAGCTATTGAATGGAGAAGAAATTCAAGTTCCAACATTTGATTTTACTGTAGGGCATAAGCGATATAATGGAGAGACTATGAAATTACAAAAGGATGAAATTTTAGTAATAGAAGGAATTCATTGCTTAAATGATCGTTTAACCAGTTCCATTCCAAAAGAACAAAAATATAAAATTTATATTAGTGCTCTAACTGTATTAAATATTGATTATTATAATCGCATTTCTACAACAGATACACGTTTAATAAGAAGAATTGTAAGAGACCATCAATTTAGAGGGTATAGTGCAAAACATACGATTAAAATGTGGTATTCTGTCAATCGTGGAGAAGAACGATACATTTATCCATACCAAGAAGAGGCAAATAGTATGTTCAATTCTTCACTTATTTATGAATTAGGAGTGCTAAAAGACTATGCGCTTCCTTTATTAAAAGAAATCCAAAACACAGAACCAGAATATGCAGAAGCAACAAGATTAATTCGTTTACTAAGTTATTTTGATTCAGTACCACAAGAAGCAATAGCAAAAACCTCTTTAATTCGTGAGTTTATAGGAGGAAGCTTACTTGCTGATTAAGAAAGGAACCATCATGGATAGAAAATTTACAGAAATAGACGAAGAATTTATATGTGAAAATTGTGGAAAAACTGTGCCAAAATTAGGATATTCTTGTAGAAACCATTGTCCATACTGTTTACATTCAAAACATGTTGATGTAAATCCAGGAGATAGGAATGAAACATGCCATGGAGATTTAGAACCTATTGGTATTGAAACAAATTCAAAAAAAGGATATGTTATTATATTTCAATGTAAAACATGTGGAAAAATTAGAAAAAATAAAGCAGCTACAGATGATAATATGGATTTAATTATAAAATTAAGTAGTAGACCAGTAAAATAGGAGAGAAGAAAGGCATAATAAAAAAGTACCTTTTTAGATGATATCTCATTTAGTGGAGTAAGTAAAAAAGGGATAAAACAAAGAGGGTGTCCTAAAATAGGAACCCGAAAGCAAAAATTCCAGTGAGAAATCACTGGAATTTTTGCATATACGATAGAATATTTTCTATCATTTTGTTTATTAAAAAGAAAAAGGGAAATTTTTATACTTCTCTTATAAAATTGGCATTCGTATAATCGCTTCCTTCAAATCTTTTTCCAGATTTGACTGTCTCAATAATATGATTAATTTCTAATATATTTTCTTCTAAAATATCAATTCGAACAGAAGTAACTGGTAAATCTGAAAAATCTAAAGAAGTAATTTTGCTATTATAAATTGTATTAACTGTTTGTATATTGTCTGGTAAGACTCGGAAATATAGTCCTAATCGGTCTTTTAGGTAATAAGCGTGTTTACTTCGGCATAAAGAAGAACAGTTAGGATAGCATTTGTTTGATTTTCCAAGTAAGCAATAGCCAAGAGTCATTACTGGTGTATTTCCATATACAATTATTTCTGTGTTAATAGAACTATTTTTACAAAGTGCTAAAATATCTTGTTTATTTAATTCAGGTGATATAGTAATTTGTGATAAACCTAAATGTTCGTACTGCTTCATGGTTAGTGTATTAAAAACATTTAAAGTGTAATTTCCAATAAACTCATAAGAGTCTTGATATTTTTGTAACATATAGAAGGTACCAATATTAGAAAGAACAAAGCCTTTAATAGGGTATTCAATAAGTGCTGTATCAATATGAGTTGTAAATAAATTTCGGTAGTTCGATTTAATAATGCCTGGCATATAAATATATGTATCAAACTGATTACAAATATGTTTAAGAATATTTGAATACTCTGCCATTGTAAAATAGCGTAAAGGAATATAAATACGATTTACTTTTTCGAGTTCAGAATAGTTGGTATTTGTATCTAACATATTTAGTAAAATAGAAATTTGTTTTTCTTGCTTAGCTAGAGTTTCTGTCTGTAATAAAATATCATTAGAACAAGAAGAAAAACTGTGAGGTACATCAATTGTTGGCAGTAACTTTGGGAGTTTTCTAACATAACGGTTAGTAATGAATTCACTTACTTTTTCTATAGCATTACGGCGTAATTCATTTAAATCACTAATATTTAAATATAAATTATCTTCTAAATCAATTTCAAATTCCTCAAAAACAAAAGGAGTATTTCCTGTTTTTGAAAACTGTAAAATAATTCGTTCCTTCGTAATTGGTTGATTAAGAGCAACTTGAGGAAGGATATTAGAAACAATATTAAAATGGATATTGTTTTTATCATAAATCTGTAAAACAATTGGCTGATTTTTATGTATTTCCATATTACAAAATAAAGTATATTTTCGATTTTCTTTTTGATAAGAAGAAAGAGCCTTAGAAAGTAATGTTTTACTTTCTAACTTATAAATTTTATCACCAGGAGAAATATTTCCCTTCATTCTACCAATTGTAACAAGCTGTCCTTTTGTAGCGTATTCAATATTATCTTTAGCAAGCATCAATTCAGAAATTCGATACTTTGATTCTTCTTTTTCAAATGTAATGGTATCGCCAATAGTTAAATTATCATTTAAGTTTAAAGTAATGTGTCCTTTAGTAGAGTTATAATTTGCTACATTTCCAATGTAAATACCCATATTATTTGGTTTTTCTTTAAAAATTAAATTTCGATTTGGCTCTTGAAGTAAATGGCCGAGAAGAAAATCCTCCTCGATTAAATACCTGTAATAAATCTTTTTGGTCTTGTTCATCAATACTAAAAGGTGCATTAGAATAAGCAAGGTCAATATATTTTCTATAAATTCTAGTAACAGTTGCAACATATTCAGGTGTTTTCATACGTCCTTCTATCTTTAAAGAAGAAACACCAATACGAATAAGATTAGGTAAAAATTCAAGTCCACATAAATCTTTTGTGCTTAATAAATACCCCTTATCCATACAAATTTCTTTATCAGATTTAACAACCAATTCATAAGGAAGACGACAAGTTCCAGCACATTTTCCACGATTTCCGCGAACGACCGTCCAATCATACTAGAAAGCAGACATTGACCAGAATAAGAAATACAAAGGGCACCATGAATAAATACTTCAAGTTCAATATTAGTATGATTTTTTATAAATTCTAATTCAGCAAGAGAAGTTTCTCTTGCTAGCACAACTCTTGAAAATCCTAAGTCTTCTAGTTTTTTTACACCTTCTAAATTGTGAATACTCATTTGAGTACTAGCATGAATTGGTAAATCTGGAAAGTGCTCTAACAGTAAAGAACATAGTCCATAGTCTTGCACAATAAAGGCATCAACACCTAAATTGTAACAGTGTTTAGCAAGTTCGAAGGCTTCTTCAAATTCATTATTTTTAATTAAAGTATTTAAAGCTAAATGCACTTTAACTCCTCGAAGATGTGCATAAGAAACGGCTTTTTCAAGTTCTTTTAAATTAAAGTTTTTAGCAGAAGCTCTTGCACTAAAACTAGATGCACCAAGATAAACAGCATCAGCACCATTTTGTACAGCAGCTTGTAGACATTCGAAATCACCAACTGGTGATAATAATTCTATTGAATTCATTTATTTTACCTCTAGTTAAAAATTTTTCAATTATATTGTAACACAAAAATAAAAATTTTCATACTATATCATATAAAAACAAAAACAAGGAGGGAAAAAACATGGACGAATCAAGAAATTGCGGATGTGGATGTAACTGTAACAATAACTGCGGAGGTCTAGGAGGACTTTTCGGAGGTTGTGGTGATAGTGAAATATTATTCTTCATCATTATATTCTTATTATTATTCACAAACTGTGGATGTGGATGCGGAAGAGGATGTTGCTAATATTTTTTAGCAAAATACTTAAAAAGCATGGGTTTACTTTATACCCATGCTTTTTCATATATTGTAATCAAAAAATAAAAAAGATAGAAAATATATTCAATTTTTAAAACATATGTTATACTAATCATAAAGAAAAATTAAGTAGGGAGGAAAAAGAAAATGACGAATATTTTAAAACAACAATTAGTAGATACAAAAAAAGCAACCAATGTACTAATAACGATTTGCATTATGATAGGAGCATTTGTAGTACCAACATTTCTTGCGAAGATAATCCCATTAGGAAAATATCAACAATTGGTAGTTGGAACAATTGTTAATATGTCTCTTATTTTGACAGCACTTTATACCAAAGGAAATATTAAAACCATAGCAATTGCTACATTACCATCAGCTTCTACTATATTAGGAGGACTATTATTTGGAGGTATGACATTGTATACAAAAACAATGCTTCCTGCTATATGGATAGGAAATTTTGCTTTCATTATATTATATAAAGCTTTATATGTAAGCAAAAAAATGAAATATCCACTAGTAGCAATATTGGCAATGTTTGTAAAAGTAAGTATTATCTATATAGGATTTATGCTTATGGTAAATATGGTGGCAGTACCAGATATGGTAAAACAAACACTAAACATATCAATGGGAAGCACACAAGCAATAACAGCAACAACCGGAGCAATACTTGCAGGATTTATAGTACAATGTCAAAAAAGCAAAAAAGAAAAATAAGAAAAAAGCATCAACCTCTAATTTGAGGTAAGATGCTTTTTAAAATTTCTTCGATTTTTTCATCTAATGCTAACCAATTATTAACTTATGGAATAAAATCAATATTTTTTCCTATGTTTACAATTTTCTTCTCCTTAATCATATGAAGCCTATTTTAACATGGATATGGATGAAAAGTAAATAAAAAACAATGCTATAGGACTATATAAACAAAAATTTTCTTCCATAATAGTATGGACTTTTTGAAAAAAATGTCATAAAATAGGTATCATAAACAAGAAAGAAAGGGGAAAATCATGTTAGTTGAAAAAATCATATTTAATGTATTAGCATTTTCCTTATTTGTATTTATCTTTTTTAAAATGATTAAACGAAATGATTCAAATTATGTTGTAATACTTTGTATGCAAGCAATTCGGAATTGCAATCAATTTTATAGAAATCATTTTCCATTTGCCAATGCAATTAGGAATGAAAATAATAATGTATTTATTATCAATTATACTTCCAATTGCTATTATTATAATTGAATATAAAGGATTTAATTTTTCAGAACTAATTTATATATTTTTAACCAAAATAGCATTACTTTTTAATAATTCCAAACAAGCAAAAAATTTTTTAATCCATTTGGTATCAAAATATCCAGAAAGTTATATAGGGCATAAAATGCTTGCTCAAATTTATGAAAAAGAAGGCGGAATGAGAAAAGCAATTGACGAATATGTACAAGCAATAGACAGTAACAAACAAGATTATGATACTTACTATCGAATATCTTATTTACTAAACGAATTAGATAAAAAAGAAGAAGCCACACAAATGTTAGAAACATTACTTCGTAAAAAACCAGAAATGTTAGCAGCTACTGAATTATTAGGGGATATTTATTGTGAACAAGAACGTTATAAAGAAGCAAGTAATCTTTATAATGATGCCCTAAAATATAATCCAACAAGTTATGAGTTATATTATAATATGGGCATGGTATATACCATGTTAAATGACTTCCAAAATGCAAAAATATGTTATGAAAAAGCAGCAGCAATTAATACTCTTTTATATAATTCTCAATATAGTTTAGGACAAATTAGCTTAATTTATAATGATTTAGATGAAGCAGAAAAATATTTTATGAAAAGTATTGAAGCAGAAGAATTAGAACCAAAGGCATATTATAATTTAGCTAAAATTTATATGTTTCGAGGGGACAAAGATAATGCAATTAAATTCTTAAATGTGGCAATTGAAATTGACCCTAATATCTATAAAAAGGCAGAAGAAGAACCAATTTTTATACCAATTAAAGCATATATGCATTTTCCAAATTTAGAAGAAATAGAAGAAAGAAAAGTAACTTTAACCCCAAAAGAGCAAAAGGCACAAAAACATTTAGAAGAAACAACAAAATTAGTAGGAAAATTAAGTCGTAATCAACAAAAAGCTGGAAAAAGTAAAGACAAAGAAGTTCAAAAAGAGCAAAAAGAAAGAGAAGAATAATTTGATAAAACCAAGAATAAAATTAAAATAGAATGAGAAAGGAATGTGATAAAATGATTAAAAATATTGCTATTGTTGGCGGGGATTTAAGAATTGTAAAATTAGCGGAAATGTTAAGAAAAGAAGACTATCAAGTAAAAACCTATGCATTAGAAAAAGCAACACAAATCCAAGATACAAAAGTAGATACATTAGAAGAATGTGTAAAAGATGCAGATATTGTACTAGGTCCACTGCCATTATCAACCAATGAACAATTGATAAATGCGCCATTTAGTGAAGAAAAGGTTCAAATTGATGAATTGATAAATCAAATAGCAGGAAAAACATTTATTGCAGGGTCAGTAAAACAAGAGGTTTATGAGATGGCAGAAGATAAAGATATTACCATATTTGATATACTAAAAAGAGAAGAACTAGCAGTATTAAATGCTATATCAACAGCAGAAGGGGCTATTCAAATTGCAATTAATGAAACTCCAAAAAATTTACATGGAAATAATGTATTAGTATTAGGATTTGGAAGAATAGGAAAAATATTATCAAAAATGCTAGATGGTATTGGTGCAAAAGTAGCATGTGAAGCAAGAAAAACAACTGATCTTGCATGGATTAAAGCATATGGTTATGAACCAATTAACCTAATTGAATTAAAAGAAAACTTAAATCGATTTGATATTATCATTAATACTATACCATATACTCTATTGAATAGAGAAATGTTACAAGAAGTAAAAAAAGATGCCCTTATTATCGATTTAGCATCTAACCCAGGAGGAGTTGATAAGCAAGCAGTAAAAGAACTAGAAATTAAATTTAATTGGGCATTATCATTACCAGGCAAAGTATCACCAGTAACATCAGCAGAGTTTATGAAGGAAACATTACTAAATATGTTTAAAGAAATCAATAATGAATAAAACAAAGGAAAAGAGGGAAGAAAAATGACAATATTTCAAGCAATTATATTAGGAATTGTACAAGGATTAACAGAGCTATTACCAATATCAAGTTCTGCACATTTAAACATTATACCATGGGTATTAGGATGGATAAAGCAAGAGGAATTTCGAATTGCATTTGAAGGGTTTGATGTAGCACTTCATTTTGGAACATTACTTGCGATTGCAATCTTCTTTTTTAAAGATTGGATTAATTTAATAAAAGGAGGATACAAGCAAGTAGTAAAAAAAGAAAAAACCACTGAAGGAAAAATGTTTTGGTATATTGTAATAGCAACCATACCAGGAGGAGCAATTGGATTTTTATTAGACCATTTTTTAGAAGATGCTTTAACAAAACCAATTATCATAGGAATTGCACTATTAGTAATGGGAATAGTGTTATATATTGTAGATAAGAATGCAAAATCAAATACAGATTATGAACATATGAGTTTTAAGCAAACCTTTTTAATTGGGCTTTCACAAGCACTTGCTTTTATACCAGGGGTTTCACGCTCTGGTGTAACGATGACAACAGGAAGAATGATGGGAATAGATAGAGAAGCCACAGCGAAATATTCCTTCTTGTTATCAACTCCAATTGTATTTGCAGCAACTATCTACAAATTAAAAGACTTTGTATTTAGTATTCCATTTTTTATTGGAATTGTAATAAGCTTTTTAGTAGGCATTTTTGTGATTAAATTTTTATTAGAATACTTAAAAAAAGGAAGCTTTAAAGGCTTTGCCATCTACCGTGTTATAGTAGGTATTGTAATTATTGTATTATCATTTACAATATAGAAAAAAGAACAAAAGCAGACAGTAGTAACATAGAATCTATTCTAGCCATTTTAGAGATAATGTATTTGTTTGCCTGCAATTGTATAGCAATTTTCTTTGTGGAAAATATTATATAAAAAAAATATAAAAT
>CATLGL010000068.1 GCA_949935895.1 uncultured Clostridia bacterium | reverse complement strand
CAATTTCTACTACTTGGTATAAACAATTTTCTTGTTTTAGAGCCTTATTATCCTTTATATTATATTCCTCGTTAAGTAATTTATTGTTTTGCTTTTCTAAATAATTAGATAATTCCTTTATAAAACTTTGTACAATATTATTTTCTTTCACATTATTAACTAAATTATTAAATAAATCTAAATTCAATAATCTTCACACTCCTAGTTTGTTATCTGTTTTTTGGGAATTCATTGCCAAAGAAATTTAGCAAAAAGATTAAAATCAAATTTATTATATAGCATTTAAATTTATTTTTCAATAGTAATGGCTAATTTTCTTCACTTTCTCCTGTTTCGTAATTAATTGTAATTCCAGGTTGTATATTATATACATATACATTAAAACATATTTCTTTTCCTCTATCTTCTACAGAATATGCTTCTATTTCTACGCCACTTGCTAATTTATTATTTCCCTTAAAAATTGGTGTTACTCTATACAAAACATGATTATTTTTATGTTTTTCTATGTAATCTGCCACTTTGTTTTCAAATGGTAGCATACCATTAACATTAAAATATCTCGTTCCTGTAATTAAATTTAGTTCATTTGCATCTTCATCTGATAGCTGATGACCTATTAAATGGCATCTATTATATAAATATTCTCCATTATATTTCCTTTGTACCCAACCAGTTGGTTTTATACTACTAATATCTCCTCTTTGATCTCCATCAGGAGGCATTATTTCTTTGCCAATATTAGCATAGGCAACTCCGCATCTTCCCTTCTCATCTAAATCGCTATATTTTTCAAAACTTTCTGTAGTATAATCTTCTTCTGTAAAATATGGCTTACCATTATTCATTTTTACATATATTTGACCAGAGTATTCTGGTATTTCATCTATACTATTATAATTTACGATTGTAATTTCATTTGATATATCTACATTATTGGCAATATAAATTAATCCTATAAATAAAATTATAGTAATTGCCCTTGTTAGAATTTGTTTCAAATTCATTTCCTTTTTACTACTATTTTTGGTCATCTTTATTTCCTGCCTTTCATAGCTATCTTATCATATTATCAAGAAGCTAACAAGAATTTCAAAGTTTTATTTAAGATTTGCATATAAAGTGTTTAAAATCTCAGTAAAAAACAGAGCATTTCTTTTTATTTAGAAATGTTCTGTAATATAGATGATTACTGCATTTTATTTTGTGGTTGGTATATTTTTAATACCACAGGTGTGGATTTAAATTTACAGTTTCCTGCTCGGATGGGAAAATGCAAAGGAAATTAAATTCGCACAAGGGTTTACTTCTCCTGCACCTCGTGATTTTGTTGGCTTTGGTCCTCTAACAGAGCCAGAAGCATTGGCTATTTATGATTATACACTTGCTCATTCCTTTCGTTTAGTTCTTGCTTACCATACTCAAGGAAAAGAAATTTATTGGAGATTTCAAAACTATTTACCAAATGGTTCTTATTACATTGGTCAACGTTTTTCTGATGTTAGTGGATATGTATTAGCAGATACTCCCTATAATTCTAGCTTTGCTGGCTATAAGGATTGGTTTATTCAAAACTATAATCTACCTGGTTATACAATTGAAGCAGGTCTTGGAGAAAACCCTTTACCAATTTCACAGTTTAATGAAATTTATCGAGATAATTTAGGAATTTTAGTATTAGGAGCTGTTCTAGCTTAAATTACTAATTAATATATATTTTAATTTTATCTTCTGAAACATTCTGTATGTTCTATATGTAAAAAAATTTTTCATATGATAAATTTTTGAGCTAATATGTATCTTTACTACATATTAGCCCTTTTTTAGTCTACTTTTCCAAATAAATTAAATGGCCAAAAACGAATCCACACAGTACTTTCTATTTTTTCTAATGGTATACACCCAAACCTTCTAGAATCTGTACTTTGAGAACGATTATCCCCCATTACAAATAAACAATTATCAGGAACAACAATATCTGTAAAGTAACCATCAAGTGAATCTGTTTCTACTGTAGGTTGTAAGTATGGCTCTTCTAATTGGGTACCATTTATATATACATTTCCGTGTTCAATTTTAACATGCTCACCTGGAAGTCCTATCACACGCTTAATATAACTTGTTTTTCCTATTTCTAATACATAATAACGAAACTTTGAAAAAATATTATTAAGGTGGTAATCATAAATCGCTACTGGATTGTCTAAATCTGCTTCTACTGCTGATAAATATGCCCTACTTGGTGCTTCAAATGTAACAATATCTCCTCTTTTTGGCATTTTTTTAGCTGTTCGGATTGTTCTATTTAAAATTAGTCTTTGTCCTTGTTTTAATGTTGGATACATGGAGGGCTGTTGAACAACTGTTGGAGTTCCTATAAAATATCTTACAAGCAATGCTAAAACTACTGCAATTACAATACAGTATACCCATTCTAACACTTCTTTTAATTTCCATTTTCCCTCTTCATTCATTTTGATTCCTTCTTTCTTATGTTTTATTTAAACATATCGTTTTGTTATTTTTCTATACTACTTTGTTGGAATACGAATTACAACTTCAGTCCCATTTCCTTGTTCACTTTTTATATCAATGCTACCATTATTTCTATCTAATATTTCTTTTGCAATTGATAATCCTAATCCAGTTCCTCCCATTTCCCTTGTACGCGCCTTATCAACACGATAAAATCTTTCAAAAATTCTAGATAAATCCTCCTCAGGAATTCCCATACCATTGTCAATTACTTTTATGTAAGCATCATTATATACAAATCCAACATATATTTTAATATGCCCTTCCTCTTTTGTATATTTAATACTATTAGTTAAAATGTTTAAGACCACTCTTTCAACTCCATCTTTATCGGCATATACTGGTGGCACATTTGCAGTTACAAAGCATTCTACTTGATGCTTTTTTTGCTTAATTTGAAATTGTAACTTGTCTTGACAACGCTTTACTAAATCTCCTAAGTCAAATTCTTCCTTTTGGGCTTGTACTTGGTTATTGTCAAATCTTGATAATGCTAGTAAATCTGTTACTAATTTTGCCATTCTTCGTGCTTCTGATGCAATTACATTTAAGAATTTATCTTGTGTTTTTTTATCATATTCTCCTTCTAATAATGTATCTGCATATCCCATAATAGATGTAATTGGTGTTTTTAGTTCATGTGATACATCAGCAACAAATTCCTTTCTCATATTGTCTAATTTTACATGCTCTGTAATATCTTGTATTACTACCATAACTCCTGCTGGTCTTTCATTTTCATCTTTTAATGGTGCAAAAAATAAGTTGATGTGCTTATCTCCTAAGTTTACTCTTTCTTCTGAAGAGGTCCAGTTATCTAAATAGATTATTTTTTCCATGTTAATTTCAATATTTAGTTTTTCAAATATATTTTCAAAGGTTTCTTCCTCTGGCATAATTCTTAACAATCTTGTTGCTGCTGGATTTACTAATATAATTCTTCCCTCCATATTAAATGCAATAATTCCATCTGTCATATGTAATAATATGGTTTCAATTTGATTTTTCTTTCTAGAGACTTCATTTAAATTTTCCTTTAATTCTGTAGTCATAAGTCCGAAAAGCATCAACTAACTCATTTACTTGTTTGTCTTCTTGTTGTTCTATTTTTTTTATTTCTACTTCTTCTCCTGCTGCAATACGTTTTGCGCTTGTAATTAGTTTGTTAATCGGATTGGTTACTTTTGCTGTTACAAAAACAGATATGACAACAGAAATTAAGCAAAAACCAAAGATGGCATATATTGTCAATAACGTCCCTTGTTCAATTTTATTTTGATTTGTTATTATTTCTTGGCTTTGGTCATTTAATACTTGTATGTTAATATCTTGTAAATAGGTTAAAAAATATAAGCTAATCCCTGTAATCAAAATTGTTGTCAATATTGTAAAAATTAAGATTATTTTTAATTGTACATTTTTTACCATTTTAAAAATCCCCCATATTTTTGTATCAATAGAAAATTTTTCAACCTTTTTCTATTGATACAAGAAAAGAGCGTCATTCGGTATCCTTATAGGTTTTTTTAACCGATAACGCCCCTTGCATTTCTTACTTTGATGCAATGTAGTAACCGACTCCTCTTTTTGTAATTAAAATTTTTGGAGCTGATGTATCTTTTTCAATTTTTTCACGTATCCTTCTTACTGTTACATCAACTGTTCTAATATCTCCATAGTATTCATAGCCCCATACTTTCTCTAATAACACTTCTCTTGTAATAACTTGTCCTGGTTGATTTGCTAAATATTTCAAGACTTCAAATTCTCTTAATGTTAAATCAACGATTTCTCCTTTAACTTGTACTTCAAATTTATCTAAATCTAAACTTAAATCTCCTACTACAATTTTATTAGTATTTTCCTTTTTTTCATCAATTTCGCCAGAAGAAACTTCTGCTTTTCTTAAATTTGCTTTAATTCTTGCCATAAGCTCTCTTACACTAAATGGCTTTGTCACATAATCATCTGCTCCTAATTCTAAGCCTAATATTTTATCAATCTCTTCATCTTTTGCTGTTAGCATTAAAATTGGCACATTTAGCGTATGACGAATACGTTTGCAAACAGCAAGTCCATCCATTTTAGGAAGCATGATATCTAACAAAATTAAATCTGGCTTCTGATTTAAGGCAACTTCAACTGCTGTTATTCCGTCATTTGCTTGTAGTGTATGATAACCTTCTTTTTCTAAATTATATACTAAGATATCCACAATATGTTGTTCATCATCTACAATTAGAATTGTTTTTTTATCTTGTTCCATAACTTCATTTTCCATAAGGTTACACCTCAACTTTTCTTAATTTAAAAATATCTATGATAAAATATATCATAGATATTCTTTTTATACAAGTATTTTTATACATTTTCTCCTAAAACCATATGAAGCAGTGCCATTCTTATATATACTCCATTTTGTACTTGTTTAAAAATACGAGATTTATTACATTCTACTACATCATCTGCAATTTCTACATTTCGGTTAAATGGTGCTGGATGCATAATAATAGCTTGGTCCTTCATTCCTTTTACACGACTACTACTTAATCCAAATTGTTGATGATATTGTTGTTTTGTTTCCTTCATCTCCTCTTCGTGTCTTTCATGCTGCACACGAAGTAGCATAACCACATCTACTTTGTCAATAATATCATCAAATTCCACATAATTATAGCCCTCTTCTTTGTATTCTAATGGTCCTGAGGTATATACTGTCATTCCTAATCTTTGCATTATTTTAAAATTAGTATGTGCTACTCTTGAATGTCTAATATCTCCAACGATAACTGCTTTTAACCCTTGGAATTTTCCAAATTCTTGTCTTATGGTTAGTAAATCTAAAAGTGATTGGGAGGGATGATTTCCTGTTCCATCTCCTGCATTTAAAATTGGAATATGGATGTTATTTACTAATTGCTTGTAATATTCATTTTCAGTATGTCTTATGACTAGTGCATCTACTCCAAACATTTCAAATGTTTTTACTGTATCATATAAAGTTTCTCCTTTTTTTAGACTCGAATTTCCAGCGTCAAAATTTTGTGTTCTACAACCTAAACGTAGTGCTGCTGTATCAAAACTATAATGTGTTCTTGTAGATGGCTCAAAAAACAAATTGGCTATTATTTTTTTACCTTGATAATCTACTTTTTTTCCATTCTTAAATTCTTCTGCTAAATCTAATATTTCATTAATTTCTTGTGTAGTGAAATCCTCTAATTTTAATACATTCATTTTTATCTTCCTTTCGACATTTTTTCTATTTTAGCACGACAAAAACAAATGTACAAGCATTTCAAAGCATTTTCTTTAACTTTCTCTTACATTTTCCATAATTTCTTTGCAGTCTTTCCAATCAATTACTTTTAAAATATCATATTCTTTTTGCATTTGATACAAAATTTGCTTTGTATCATCTTTTGAATCTAAATCTGCAACAATTACATCCTTTACACAATCTTCTTTTCCATACAAAAGTCTAAATAAAATAGAACGCATAAATCCTTCAATTTTTTGTTCTTGATTTTTTACTGCAATTACCATATAAATACCCTCTGATTTTAATTTTGTATACGAATATATGTATATTATATTTTTAATAATTTCAAACAATCCATATAATGCAAGAGTCCAAATGACACAACCTATCAAAAAATTACTCAATCTAACTCCCTCCTTAGCATAGTGTATTCTATTTTTCAAATTTTGTTACATATTAAATTGCTTTTTAATAGTTGATTTGATTATTTACTTATGTTATGATGAATAATGAAGATAATATAAAGCAATAAAGGAGGTTTTTTATGAATTTTAAACAATGGGAAGGATTTAAAAAAGGAACTTGGCAATCTTATATTGATGTAAGAAGTTTTATTCAAACAAATTATACTCCTTATGAAGGAAACCAAGACTTTTTAGTAGGTCCTACAAAAAAAACAAAAGAGCTTTGGAACAAAGTATTAGATTTATATAAAAAAGAAAAGGAGCATAACGGTGTACTTGATATTGATACAAAAACTATTTCTACTATTAGTGCACATGAAGCAGGTTATATTGATAAAGCTTTAGAAGAAATTGTTGGTTTACAAACAGATGCACCATTAAAAAGAGCTATTATGCCTTTTGGAGGTATTAAAATTGTAGAAAAGTCTTGTATGGCTTATGGAAAAGAAGTTGACCCTGATGTTAGTCGAATTTTTAATACCATTCGAAAAACTCATAATGATGGTGTTTTCAGTGTTTATACACCAGATATTCGTGCTGCTAGAAGTTCTCATTTAATTACTGGTCTTCCAGATGGTTATGGTCGTGGAAGAATTATTGGAGATTATAGACGTGTGGCTTTATATGGTGTAGATGCTTTGATACTAGAAAAGAAAGAAGAATTGGATAACTTAAATATAGATGTTTTAACTGAAAAAGTAATTGGTGAACGTGAAGAAATTCATGAACAAATATTAGCTTTAGAACAATTAAAAGTAATGGCTTCTAAATATGGTTTTGATATATCTCTTCCAGCAAATTCCGCAAAAGAGGCAATACAGTGGACTTATTTTGCGTACCTTGGTGCTGTAAAAGACCAAAATGGTGCTGCTATGAGTTTAGGTAGAGTTACTACCTTTTTAGATATCTATATTGAAAGAGATTTGCAAAATGGTCTTTTAACAGAAGAGCAAGCACAAGAATTGATGGATCATTTTGTTATGAAATTACGTTTAATACGATTTTTAAGAACACCAGAATACAACGAATTATTTAGTGGAGACCCTGTATGGGTAACAGAATCTATTGGTGGTATGGGAATTGATGGAAGAACGTTAGTTACTAAAAACTCTTATCGTATGTTATATACACTAGTTAATTTAGGTCCAGCACCTGAACCAAATATGACAGTTTTATGGTCTACTAAACTTCCTCAAAGTTTTAAAGATTTTTGTGCTAATTTATCTATTAAAACTTCTTCTATTCAATATGAAAATGATGACTTAATGAGAAAATATTGGGGAGATGACTATGGAATTGCATGTTGTGTATCAGCTATGAGAATTGGAAAACAAATGCAATTTTTTGGTGCTCGATGTAATTTAGCAAAAACATTACTTTATGCTATCAATGGCGGTAGAGATGAATTATCACGGAAAACAAATTACTCCTCGATTTGAACCAATTACTTCTGAATATTTAGAATATGATGAAGTTATGGCAAAATTTGACACTATGATGGATTATGTTGCAAAGATTTATATAAAAGCCTTAAATGCCATTCATTATATGCATGATAAATATTCTTATGAAGCAATTGAAATGGCTCTTCATGACCAAGAAATTTTAAGAACCATGGCTTGTGGTATTGCTGGTCTTTCTGTTGTTTGTGATTCTTTATCTGCTATTAAATATGCTCGTGTTAAAGTTATTCGTAACGAAGATGGTCTTGCAACTGATTATGAAGTAGAGGGAGACTTTCCAAAATATGGTAATGATGATGATAAAGCAGATGACATTGCTGTATCACTAGTTAAAACTTTTATGAATAAACTAAAAAAATACCAAACTTACCGTAATAGTAAAACTACTATGTCTATTTTAACCATTACCTCTAATGTTGTTTATGGTAAAGCAACTGGTAATACACCAGATGGAAGAAGAGCTGGAGAGCCTTTTGGTCCTGGTGCAAATCCTTTACATGGAAGAGATGTTAATGGTGCTTTAGCTGTTATGAATTCTGTTAGTAAACTTCCTTATGAATATTCTGAAGATGGTATTTCTTATACTTTTTCTATTACGCCTACTACCCTTGGAAAAGAGGAAACATCAAGAGTTAATAATTTAGTTTCTATGTTAGATGGATATTTTGCAAATGAAGGACATCATATCAATGTTAATGTATTTGATAGAAGTTTATTAGAAGATGCCATGGAGCATCCTGAAAAATACCCTCAACTTACCATACGTGTTTCTGGATATGCTGTACATTTTACAAAATTAACTCGTGAACAACAATTAGATGTAATTCATAGAACCATTCATGAACGAATTTAAAATTTTAGGGCAAGGTTTATCCTGCCCTCTACCTATTTTTATTGATACAAAGGAGATTTTAACAATGGAAACATTTGATAAAAATACAATGGCACGAATTCATTCGATTGAAACAATGGGAACAGTGGATGGACCTGGACTACGTTTTGTTGTATTTATGC
>CATLGL010000067.1 GCA_949935895.1 uncultured Clostridia bacterium | reverse complement strand
TATTAGATGTTTCAAAATTAGATAATAAATATAAGGATTTTGGTGATTTACAAGTAGCTAATGTAAAGAAAGAGGATATTTATAAAACAAAGGTATCAGCCTTTATTTTTTTGCTTGAAAATAAGTATTTGCGAGATAAAAAGTTAAGTGTTGATAATATCTATGCTAGTTATAAAAATATGAAAAAAGATAATTTAATTAAAGATACAAAAGATGTAGCTAGATTTAAAGAATATATGCTAGACCGTACAAATTTTACAAGTGAGGAGGTTGAAAATATTATTATGCCTAAAAAAATTGAACAGTTATCTAGAGTAGAAAAATATAAAGGATTCTATTTCTATCATTTTATAATGAACCATTTAAAAAAATATGCAGTAGATCATCAAGATAGAATTTTACAAAAATATCTTGAAACTAACGCATTGAGTGAAGAAATTATTGAAAAAACATTAAATAATGAAAATTACTTAAAAGATAACGAAAACACAATAGATATTAAGAGATATGTGAATGAATATATCTATACTTCCGAAGATTATATAAAATTTAAGGAAGATAAATCATTTATATTAGAAAAACTCTTGAATAATGTAAAAAGTTATGATGCAGATGGGAATGTAGTCAATATAAAACTAACAATAGAACAGAAAAATATTGTACTAAAACAATATGCAAAAAGTTTTGATTCTAGCATTAGAGAATTAATTGAAAATAGTCCAGATGAATATGAAGAACTATTCGTTGCTAATAATTCGACACAATTTGCGAAGTTGTTTCCTAAAAGTTACATTGAAACAATGAAAGAACAAGCAATAGATAGATTCAAAAATGAAAATGTTATGGAAGCAGTAAGATATGCTTTGGCTTATCCAGAAAGTATGAAATCTGATTTAAGTAGTAGGTTTGTAAATAATAATAAATATAAAACTTTGCTTGTTTTCAATAACAATAAAAACATTTTAGGATTAACTCCAGAAAATGTAATTAAAGAAGAAAGAGAAGAAATACAGAAGGAAGTAGAAAAAACAAAGCCAAAGGTACAGGATGAAGTTCAAAAGACAGAAGATGCAGTATCAAGAAATAGCAATATGTCTATATTTATAAAAACATCTGGAAACGAAAAGGAAACCTTTAATGGTATTTACTTGCCTATTGATAGTGGCACACAAATATTTATTCCTAAACAATTATATAGGAAAGAGGATGATAAACTACAGATATTAAGTTCACGTTCAAATTCTGCAAGAATGAGTGAATATTCAATAGATGAAAATAAAAAAACAAAAGAATGGAAGTCTAGATTAACTTTAGATGAGTTTTATCATAAGTATTTTAATCTATATGAAATTTCAATGGAAAAAGAGGTGATTCCAAGTGCAAGCTACTAATAAAAGTGATGCAGCCCAAGTCTATGAACAAGCAGAGAGAGCAACTAAAGTTGGAATAAAAGATACATTTAAGTATATGTTAAAACCTTTCTCAATATTTATTTATCATCATTTTGTTGAAGGAATAAAAGCAGTACAAAAGGATGGACCAACCAAAGAGTTAGAGAAAATAACTAATTTATCTTATGATGAAACTATAAGAGTTATGGAGAAATGTCAAAAAGATGGAATTAGAGTTGTTGCAAGTGAGAGAAAACTATCAACAAAAGATAATGAATTTGGTAAAAATAAATCTTTATTTCGACAAAGAAGAATAACAAGATATGCTAGAAGAATAAAAAATATGAGTAATTTCAAAGTACATTTTCCTAGAGTGGCAAAATTATTACATATCAATAAATTTATTAATATGAATGAAGAAAAGCAAATTAAACAAGTAGAGAGTCATCAAAGCAAAAGATATAATATTTATTTTAATAAGTCTAAACAAAGCTATATGGGTGAAAGAATAGCAGATTTAATAGAATACAGAACAAAAATATCGAAAGACTTATTTGATGAAGTTACACAAAATGCAATAGAAAAAGCAAAAGAGGAAGGTGGATTGACATTAAATGCTCAACAATTAAAAGACTTATCTAATAAATTTAATTTACACGAAATAGGTGAAGTAGAAATCGAAGAATTTAAGAAAGATTATTGTATTCATTCGATTCCATTTTCTGCTTTTATGAATATCCAAGATGAATTAGATGCAGTAGAAATTCCGTATGGATTGCGAATCATAGAAAATGAAGAAGATGATAAGCAAATTGCTAATATTTACTTTGAAAATAAACATTTGGAAAGATATTCAGAACTTGGATTTAATAATGTAGGTCAAATTAGAGTTTATGGATCAGATAATAAAAATTTACAATGGAACATCAATTCACAAGATGAGATTATATCATTTAAAACACAGGTAGGAGAGCAAGAAAAAGAAACATATTCAAAATTAAGTGGAAAAAACTATGTTATGAAAAGAAATGAAAATGAATGTATTTGGACTGTTTTAAAACAAGATGTAAAGGACCTAGCAGAAAAGGAAAAAAAAAGAAATGTAGTAAATGAAGATTTAGAAAACCACAATATCTTTGAAAAATTAGAGAAAGAAATCGCTAATTCTCCTACAATTACAGAAGATAAAAATATTGAAATCAATTTAACTGATGAAAAAGAAGTAGGTGAATAGAATGGAAAATTTACACGAAAAGGCATATTTTAATATAGGAAATAGTGAATATTATGAAGGGTATTATATAAAGGAAAATCGTTGGAATGGATGGGCTAGACCATATTTTGAAAAATGTATAGCAGAATTATTCGTAAACAACTTTTCTACAAATGACTTTCAAATTGTTTATGATAAATATACAGATTGCTATATTTGTAAAACATTAGAAAATGGTAAAGTAATTCAAACAGATATAGCAGAGAAAAAAGTTATAGATACAAAGAATGGTGCCAAAGAAGTATATGATTTTGGTTCTATTGGCTGGACTTGGTATGATTATACTCTTGAAGAAATAAAAAGTAGAGAGGATATTCATATAATTACTCCAGATAAACTTATAGATGAACATTCTATAAATCTAGATTATTAAATAAGGTAGGTGATGTATATATGCTGGTGAAAAGAAATAAAAAGAGTTCAAAAGTCATATTTGTGATAGTTTTTGCAATTATATTTTATTATATGTTAAGAGTAACAACTCTTGTATCAAGTAATGGTGGAAATTGGTCTTTAGATTATTTTACTATTGCTTTGAATGAATTATATAAAATAAACACTCCTATAGATTTTTCAAGAAATAATTTTCTTGTGTCTATAGGGGTGTCTTTTTTTGTTTTAATGTTTTATGAAACTTATAAAATGCAAAGTAAGAAAAATTTACAAGAAAATACTTATGGTTCAGCAGAGTGGAGAACTGCAAATGATATAAAAGATAAAAGAGATAAAGAATTTGAGAATAATATGATTTTAACACAAACAGAGTTAATTTCAAAAAATATGAAAGTAAGCAAAATGAACAGGCATGTTATTTTAATAGGTAGGCCTGGAAGTGGAAAGTCGAGGTATTATTTCAAACCTAATATTTTAAGTAGCAATGGCACAATAATTGTAACTGATCCTAAAGGGGAGCTACTTCGAGATTGTGGTTATTCATTGAAGAAAAAGGGATATACAATAAAAGTTCTTAATCTTGATGATAAATCTTGTTCAGACTGCTACAATCCGCTTATGTATATAAAAGAAAATCATAATAACATTGGTCACTATGATGAAGAACATCCAATCCAAGAGGATGATGTAATGAGTCTAATAAATACCTTAATGGCAAATACTAAAAGTGATAATATACAAAATACTTCTGGAGATCCGTTTTGGGAAAAGGCTGAAATGATATATCTTCAAGCATTATTTTATTATACACTTCGCCATTATGATAAAGCACATCAAAATTTTACAACAATTTTGAATCTAATTAGATTATCAAATCCAGATTCTACAGGTGTTTCAAATTTAGATAGACTTTTTGATGCTTGGGCAAAAGAAGAACCAGAGGCAATTCGGTGTAAAACAATATAAGCATTTTAAAGTAGCAGCATCTGCACCCAAAATGATGTCGACCATTATAATGGTCGCTACTGCACGATTAGCTTCATTTAACATTAAAGAAATTGCAAATATGACTAATACTGACACAATGGAACTTAACAGAATAGGTATGCCTTTAGAGGATGATTCACCATTATTAAAACAAATCAATAGTGAATCTAATAGGCATATTGGCAATGGTAAAATTGCATATTTCATAATAACAAAACCTAGCAATAATACTTTCAACTATTTGGCTAGTATTTTTTATACACAAATTTTTGAAATAATAGATGAAAATGCAAAATTATGTAATGGAAGTTTAGCAACACCAGTAGAAATCTATATGGATGAATGGTCACAACTTCGGAGAAATACCAAGGTTTGTTGAAGAACTTGCATATCTTCGAGGACTAAATGTAGGAATTACTGTAGGTTTACAATCGTTAAGTCAATTAAAACAAAAATATAAGGATAGTTGGGAATCTGTTTTAGACTGTTGTGATAGCACATTATTCTTGGGAGGAATGAGTAAAGAAACATTAGAATATTTAGTAGCTTTGCTAGGTAAAAAGACTTGGTACAAGAAGTCATCTGGAAGAACTTATGCAAGACAAGGTTCGACTTCAACCAACTGGGATGTAGTTCGGTAGAGAACTTGCAACTCTAGATGAACTATCAAAGATGCCAAGTGGTAATTGTGTATTATTTTTAGCAGGTATAGGAGCTTTTTATTCTAAACTATATAACTTGAAAGAGCATCCAAACTATTCAGAATTATATGAGCCACGAGAACACAATGCTCAAAAACTATATAATCATAAAAAAGAATTGCAATATGGGGAAAATGCAGATTACAAGATGTTATGTGATTCTGGATTGTCATTTGCAATTCCTATTGAAAAACCAGAGATAAAAGAGGTTGATAAAGATGATATAAAAGCACTTATGAAAAATGGAGTAGTCCAATTTGAGGATTTAGTAATAAAAAAATAATTAAATAGCAAAAAGAGATAAATCTTGAAATTGGATTACTTTGCCAATTAAAAGGGATTTATCTCTTTTTAATTGGAGGTAAAAAATTATGAGAAAAATAAAAAATTTATTTAGAAAATTAAAAGAAAAATTTACTGTTATTGGAACAACTGCAATGGGAACTATGATTCTTGCAGAATCAAGAGTTCTTGCAGCATCAAATACTGATTCGATTGATGGATTTATAAACTTTGCTTGTGATTGGTTAACCAAAATAGGTGGAGTGATTGCACTTGTAGGTCGGAGTAATGTTTGCATTGGGATGGCAAAGAGAAGATGCAGAGGGAAAGAGTAGAGGACTTATGACTCTTATGGCTGGATTTATGCTTGTTGCAATCGCACAATCAAAAGGTATATTTGGATTATAAAAGGAGGAAAGGTAATTGGATGGAATTATAAGGATTCTATATAGTTTCAAATTTACAGTCTTTGGAGTTGACATAGATAGTGGAAATTTGATTGGTACAGTGGAAAAACTAACAAATTTCTCTAATGTAAAGGGGATAAATATATGGTCTATTGGAAAAACAGTAAATGATGTTATTGTTCCGATAGCATTGAGCCTTTTAATCCTTTTCTTTATGATCAACTTGATAAAAAAATCAATGGAAGTTGAAAGAATCAGTTGGGAACGACTTGCAATGAGTTTCGTTTCTTTTCTTTTGCTTAAATACTTCATACAAAATGGATACGATTTCTTATCAAGTATTATGAATATAACAAATGACATTTTTGTTAATATTACACAAGCCATAAGTAATAGTAATTCTTCAATAAATATAGCAGATACTTTAATCAACGCTGTTCCAGATGGATTTGTTGATAGCATAATGACTTATGGTTTGTATTTAATACTCTTTATTCCATTTATGACAACGATAGTGCAGATTTTGACACAAATATTCTTACGAGTAGTAAAATTGATACTTTGTTTTGCTTTCTCGCCAATACCAATAGCACTCGCTGCTGATGATGAGGGGAGAGGCAAAGCAATTCAGTATTTTCTTTTTGCAGCAAGTGTTGGAATAGAGGCAGTAATTATATATTTGGCAACAAATATATATTCGATTGGACTTGCAGGATTAAGTAGTACAGTTGGTTCGACAAATGCAATATCAACGATAGTTGCATTACTATTCTTAAATGGGATGTATCTAGCAATTATACAATATGCAAGTCAATTTGCAGAGAAGCTAACGGGAGGTCATTAAGTATGGATAATATAGAAATTACAGTTTTTGATGAGATAAAGGATTATAAAGAAAAAATATATTTTTTTAATATTAGACAATGGATATTTGCAATATTGATTATAGCCACAGTTGTTCCTACTTATTTAATCTTAAAAAGTAAAATTGGAGAAGAAATAACAAGTTATATTATCATTGCAATAGCAGGAATATTAGGATTTATAGGATTTGTGAAAATACACGAATTACCAGCAGAACAAATTATGCCTTACTGGTTTAGACATTATATGCTTTTTGCAAAACCAATTCATTATATGACTGATGAGGAATATAAGATTCAACATCAAAAGAAAAACAAACAGAAAACACTACCAAAAGAAGAAGCACCAAGTTCAAAGTCTGAAATTAAAAGAATAAAAATGGAACAAAAACAAGCCAAGATACTAGAAAAGGCTAGAAAAAAATATGGAATAAATCCAGAAGGCTCTAAAAATATAGAAACTATAAAAGAAGTAAAACAAGAAAAAATAGATGAAGTAGAAGAAATTAAAGAAACTAATACTTCAAGTAATAATGAATTATCAGAAAAATTATCAAAGCTATCAAAAGAGCAACAAGAGGCTCTTTTAAAGCTGTTAGAGAGGTAATGCAAATGAATTTAAGTGAATGGGAAAAATCATTATTAGAATATTACTTAAATAATCATAATGCTAAATGGATGAAAGTTTATAATAACAAACATCCTATTTTAGAAACTAGAGTAGTATTTTACACAATATTCAAAAGAAAAGTAAAAAAACAACCATATTGTGGAGAGTTAACCTACACAGGAATGTTCAAAAAATTAGTTGAAGGAGATTGGTATTTTATTCCCAATCTCCTTCACAAGTAAAAGGAGGAAAACATTGAAAAAGGTAAAAGAAAAAAAGAATGAAAAGAAATCCGAAAAAGAATCTATCTTTTCAAAAATAATAAAAAAATATCAGAAGCATAAAGTAGCAAAACCTAAAACTACTTCTCAAATGATACATACATTTTTTAAAGATTTTAATGAAAAAAATTCAATAATCCAACTAGATGATACACATTTTTCAGTTTGTTTTGAGTATCAAGACATTTCATTTGCAAAGGCAAACTATGAAGAACAAGAGAATATCTTTCTAAAATGGGTTGAATTTCTACATTCATTTAATTATAACGATCACATACAAGTAGTTTGTTTTGGAACACCAGTAAAAACTAATGATTATAAGCAAAAATTTATATATAATGAAAATTGTATAAATGAAAATGAATCTAAAATCGCAAATGAATTTAATAGTCTTATAGAGCTAGCAATAGGAGATAAAGAAGAAATTTTATGTGAGAAAAGACAAGTAGTTATTACAACAAAAGCAGAAAATATGAAAGAAGCACAAGATATATTTCTTCAATATCAATTAAGAACAGAAGAAAAATTTAAGGAATTAAAATCAAAAATAACAAGAGTAAATATAGTGGAAAGAATGGCAACATTATATAATATATTTCATAATGAACTTGCAGAAGAAAATGGAATTGATAATTTTATTAAATATGCAATAGATAATAAATTAAGTGTATATGATGTCATTGCTCCAAAAGAAGATGTTTCATTTAGAGAAAAGAATTATATAAAAGTAGGAGAAAGTAAATATATTCGTGTGTTATATGTTAGCAAATTGCCAAAATCAGTAACACCTAGATTTTATAATAGAATAACAACAATAACAAATTATAATATAATTACTACATTAAATATTACACCTACAGATCCTGCAAAAGTTATAAAAATGGTCAATAAAAAAATCTCTGGAATGAAAACAGAGAGATTAGAAAAAATTAAAAAAGCCAATAAGAACAATTATAGTTATGAGGCTGTGTTGGATGAAAAACTAGAAGATGCAATAAGTGATGCACAAGATTTGCGAGATGCACTTCAAAAGAAAAAACAAAAGTTATTTACTAATAATTTTCTTATATGTATTCAAGCAAATTCTCTTGAAGAATTAAACAAAGCAACAAAATTAGTAAAGAGTATAGGAAATGAATATTTAATTACTCTGTATAACCTAGATTGGCAACAATTAGAAGGATTACAAAATTGCCTTCCATTTGGTTGGAATAATCTACAGATACAACGCTCATTAACTTCGGAATCTACTGCTACCAATGTTCCTTTCAATACCAAGGACTTGATGCACGAGGATTCTATTTTTTATGGAATAAATCTTGTTTCTAAAAATCCAGTATTTTGTGATAGAAAGAAATTACTAAATGGAAATGGATGCGTTTTAGCAACAAGTCGGAGCAGGAAAATCATTTTCAATAAAACTTTTAATAGAACAGGTATTACTACGATACCCAGAAGATGATGTATGTGTAATTGATCCTCAACGGAGAATATTATCCTTTAATTAAGGCTTTTGGAGGGCAATCATTAAGTATAAGCACTAATACAAATACTTATATAAATCCATTTGATAGTTCTTTGCAATATGAAAAAGATGATAAAGAAGCAATTAAAAGTAAATCAGAATTTGTACTTGCTTTTATAGAATCACTTTTTTCAAGATTGTCGGAAGAACAAAAAACGATTGTTGATAGATGTACTAATAATATTTATGAGGAATA
>CATLGL010000066.1 GCA_949935895.1 uncultured Clostridia bacterium | reverse complement strand
TACTCATAGGAAATACCTCCAATATTTTAAGTGTTTTGTGGTTAAAACTACTTTATCATATTTTGGTATTTCCTTCAATTTTTTATTTCTTACACTTGGTGTGTCATATCTATTGTAAACCTATATTTTTTAAGTTTACTCCAACAATTCCTCCGTATCATTCCTGCTAAAATTGAAAATACTATCATCAAAATAGCATATAGGTTTAGCGTAAATCCAGTTTGTACAAAACTAGAAATTACATATAACATACTAATATAGAAAAATCCTATCATTCCTCCATTAATAAGTCCATTTTTCTTTATTTTACAAGTTCCTATACTTCCTCCAATTAAAATACTAATAACTGTTATTATTAAAATTACTGGAGCTATTACATTTTCTGAAATATTGGTATATGTTAATAATGTTGAAAAAACAAATAATAGCAAAAAAGTAGTTAAATACGCAATTCCAATTCCCTTTACTACATGAAATATACTATTTTTTGTCTCTATTCTAACTGTATCTGTTCCATTTTTCATAATTTCCCTCCTTATTAAAATATATGCTATCTTCAAATAAGTAGAACTATTTTTTTTATACAAAAAAGCTATCAATGTATATTTCTACTTTGATAGCTCTTTTATCCTTTTATTGATTTATTGTTGTATTATCTAATATATTTGACATTGTATTGGTGGTTGTGTTAGTAACTGTATTGGTATCTGATTGTGTTGTTTCAGTATTAGGTTTTGTCGTTTGTGGTTGATGTGTTTCTAAATAGTCTTCTATATTTAATGTCTTGCCTTGATATTCCATAAAATACGTATTCACTCCTCCATTTACAACAAAATAGGCATTTGTTAATGCTGGCATAATTAATTCATTTCCAATATAATCATAAATACCATAGTATTTTATCTTTTTTGTATTATTTCCATCTTGAATTACAAAGTCTTTTCCAAATACAATTGCTTTATAGGTTGGTATAATCACTAAATTGTTCACAATTTTTCCACTTAAATTTCCAGTTGCACCAGATGAATATCCGATTGCATCATATTCCAATGGTAAAATTAAATTTCCTTTTACATCAAACATACCCCATTTTTTGTTTTGATACACTGGTATTGCATTTTCAAATAATACATATTGATTGGTTATATTATTATTCTTAAAAGCTGCTCCATTTATTCCGATTTGATCATATTCTAAATGTATAACAATATTTCCTATATTGCCAAGTACTCCATATCGATTATTGTTTTTTACAATATACAAGCCATGGCTTTTATCAATCATTTTAATTTCATCATATAACAAGTTAATTTTTGTTGTTCCATTTTCTGTTACAATCCCCTTTTTATTTGTTGTATTTGTAACATAAAATTCTCTTGCATTTTCATTAAATATCATCTTGCTATATCTTGAGCCTATAATTTCATTATTCTGATTATCTACAACTCCATATAAATTATTTTCTTTTTTTACTACAAACAAATTATACAAAATCGCTTTTTGGTTATTAAAATCATTATCAATTCCTTCTTTATATCCTAATTTCTTAAATTGCTCTGTATAATTTTTTACTAAATATGGCAGTGTATAGATTTGAATATTTCTTCCCTCATTATATTCAAACAATATATTAAATCCAATTTTAATTCCTTCTGGAGTACAGTATAGTTTATTATTTTTACGAATAACTGGATCTGAAATTATATAGTCTTCATAGTCTTTTGTTTGATCTGGAACTACTTTTGAAATTTTATTGGAATTTAGGAAAAAAGATGCTGTTTCTTGTTCATTTTCTACCCAACATTTATTTTCATCTTCTGTATATAATTTAAATTCTCCTTTGTGTGAATCATATCCTAAATAACTTGCAATTCCTGTAATATCCACTAAAATTTTTCCTGTTGTTTCATCAATAATAATGACATCATTTGCTAAATTAACATTTTTACCATCAATATAAACACGAAATGTATTTTGTTGTATATAGATAATCGTACACATAATTGCTATGATTGCCACAATTACAATAGCAATACCAATTAAAATAAGTCTTGAAGTTTTTTTGTCTCTTTCTTGATTTGCTCCAATTTCACCTTTAAATTTTCCTCCACTAATTTGCATATAATTCCTCCTTACTCTTTTGTATAACCATACTTTTTATAAAATTCATCTCGAAAAGATAATAAATGATCCTTTTCTATTTCTATTCTAACTCTTTCCATTAAACTCGTCAAGAAGCTTAAGTTATGAATTGATAATAATCGTATTCCTAAAATTTCGTTTGTTTTAACTAAATGCCTAATATATGCTCTTGTATAATTTTTACAAGTATAGCAATCACATTCTTTATCTAATGGACTCCAGTCTTTTTCATAAGTAGCATTTCGCACCACTACTTTTCCATTCCAAGTTAAAGCGGTTCCATTTCTTGCAATTCTAGTTGGTAATACACAATCACACATATCAATTCCAGAAATAGCTGCTTCTATTAAATAGTCTGGTGTACCAACCCCCATTAAATATCGTGGTTTATTTTCTGGCATAAGAGGAGTAGTATATCGTAAAATATCTAAAAATTCTTCTTTAGGCTCTCCTACACTAATTCCTCCAATAGCATAACCTGGTAAGTCCAAATTTATTAAATCTTCTGCACTTTGCCTTCTTAAATCCTTATAAAAACCACCTTGTATAATTCCAAAAAGTCCCTGTTTATCTACATTTTTGTGCGCATTTTTACACCTTAGTGCCCATCTTGTGGTTCTTTGCATTGAATTTTTTGTATACTCATATGTTGATGGATATGGACAACATTCATCAAATGCCATTATAATATCAGAACCTAAATCATTTTCAATTTCCATTACACCTTCTGGTGATAAAAAATGTTCACTTCCATCTAGATGAGATTTAAATTTAACTCCATCCTCTGTAATTTCTCTTAATGCCCCTAAACTAAACACTTGGAATCCTCCACTATCTGTTAAAATTGGATGATTCCAGTTCATAAACTTGTGTAATCCTCCTGCTTCTTTTATTAGTTTATTTCCTGGTCTTAAATATAAATGATACGTATTTGATAAAATAATTTGTGCTTTTACTTCCTGTTCTAATTCCTCTGGTGTCATACTTTTTACTGTTGCTTGTGTTCCAACTGGCATAAATACAGGAGTTTGTATATCTCCATGAGGTGTATGGATTACACCTCTTCTTGCTCCAGTTTGTTTACATTTGTGTAATAATTCATAATTCACTGCTAGTTTCATCTTTTCCATCCCTTTTTATTGGTATTTCTTTTAAAAACTTCTCCTTCACCTCTATTAAAGCTTTTGTTTCATTCTCCTTCATCTTTTGCTCCTTTATTTTATAAACATAGCATCTCCAAAACTAAAGAAACGATACTTTTCCTTTACTGCCTCTTGATACGCTTTCATCATTTCTTCTTTTCCTACTAATGCTGACACTAACATTAGTAAAGTAGATTGTGGTAAATGGAAGTTGGTAATTAAAGCGTCTATACATTTAAATTGGTAGCCTGGATAAATAAAAATATTAGTATCTCCTTCCATTGGTTTTACTACTCCTTTACTATCTGCTACTGTTTCTAGTACTCTACATGATGTTGTTCCTATTGCAATAATTCTTTTTCCATTTTGTTTTGCTTTGTTAATTTTGTCTACATCTTCTTTTTGTATATAAAAATGCTCTGAATGCATTTTGTGCTTTTCCACTACTTCTTCTTTTACTGGTCTAAAAGTTCCAATTCCAACATGTAATGTAACATTTGCAATTTCTACTCCCTTTTGTTTAATGTTATCTAGTAATTCTTCAGTAAAATGTAAACCTGCTGTTGGTGCTGCTGCTGATCCTTCTTTCTTTGCATATACTGTTTGATATCTCTCTTTTTGTCGTAATGTTTCATGAATATAGGGTGGTAATGGCATTAGTCCAATTTTATCTAAAATTTCATGAAATATTCCATCATAGAAAAAACGTACCTTCCTTGTTCCTCCTTGCATTATATCCAATACTTCTGCTTGTAACATACCGTTTTCCAAATGTCACTTTTGTACCCACATGTAATTTATTTCCTGGTCTTACAATCGTTTCCCATATATCGCCTTCTATACGATTTAATAATACAAATTCTACTTTTGCACCAGTTTCTTTTTCACCATAAAGTCTTGCTGGTATTACTTTTGTATTATTTCTTACTAAACAATCTCCTGGTTTTAGTTCATCTATGATATTTTTAAAAATTTTATGTTCAATTTGATGTGTCATTTTATCAATTATCATAAGTCTTGCTTCATCTCGTTTTTGAATTGGTATTTGGGCAATTAGTTCTTCTGGTAAATCATAATTAAATTCTGACACCTTCATGATATATTATTTCCTTCTTTCTTTTTTGTAATAATAGTTACATTATCAAATGCTTTAAATATAATTTGTCTAATTTTTTCTATAATATTGTTGGGCTCTTTAAATTCATTTAATTGATAAGAATAAATAAAGTCATCCTCATGATTTGGTTGTAAGGTATAAACTTTTTTATCTAATCCTATATTTCCTGATGATGTTTTAATCATTTGATTCATATAGTCTTGATACCATTTTTTCAACCCTTCTAAACGTTCTTCTTGATATCCATATTTAGCATAATCGTGTAAGGCTGGTCTTTCTAGTCCATACTCCTTTGCAGTTCTTTCTAATGAATGTAAAAACTCGTGAATAAAGACTTCTTCTGGAAAAGTATTGATTCTACTATTATATTTATAAGTATAACTTCTACTGCTATTTGGTAAACGTATATTTGAAAATCCTATTCCTAAATAATCCATTCCTCCAAGGCCAATCCAATCATAAACAGGAATATCATTTTGATGTTCATTATCTCCTAATCTCAAGCAAACAAATATGTGGTCATAATTTTCTCCTTCTATATACGTTTGTATCTTATCTTGTATATTTTCAGGTGCAACATAATATCCATTTTCATTATCATAAGAAAGAGAAGTAATTGGTTCTTGTATTGTCATAACATCATAATCGACACTCATTTTTCCCTTTGATAACTCTTGACAAGATGTTTTAAAACGTGCCATATTTTGCCTCATGTCTGCTACATCACTTGTATTCATTGCAAGCTTAATATCCTTCTTTGCTCCATTTTCTTCTAATGTAACATCTGTATTCGTAAAAATAAAGCATGCAAACTTCCAATTAGTATCCTCTGCTTGATAACCTGCCTCTATTGTAAAGTCTGAAAACCATGCTGTACCTGTACAGTTATCATCATAACCACCTAATCTGAATCCTAATTTCACACTAGTACGAGCCTTCGAATTAAAAATAAATTCTAATTTCTGCCAATCCTTTGTTCCTGTAATACTTTTAGATTTTTCTACTGTATCTGCTATACTAATATGTGCTCCTCCAATAGATACGTCTTTTTGTGTTTTTACTTCTTTGGTTTTTACCATACATGTTACTTTATATGGTGTATTAGGTGTTACTTTTACCTCTTTATAGAACATGGCATCATTTGGGGTAGTAGATGTAATTTTATAACTATCCTTTTTAAAATAAGTAACATCACTATCTCTTTCAAATTGAGATGCATATAGCATATATTCTGTACGCACAAAATCATTAAAGTTTTTTTCTTCGAAACGATTATATAATGCAATAGCAACTACTATCAGCATAATGATAATAATTATATATGAAATTTTACTTGTTTTTTTTGTTTTTTGTTTTTCCTCCATGTTTCCTCCAAAAAAAATCTAGTATTATTATACTAGATTTTTTTAATATGCACAACACAAAAAGAAGTTATTTTTCTTTTATTTTCTTACTTTTTTACACTATTTCTATTTTTTGTAGATGTTGCCCCCTATTATTTTAATTTGTAAATCTTCTAATTTGTTGTTTCTTTTCCTAATATTTCTTTTGTTTACGCTATTTCCTTTATTGTTAATCCTGTTATCTTTTATATCTGTTTGATTTCTAAAATAAGCTTCAAATGAATTTACATTAGAACCATCTTATAATAATTTTTAACATTTTTCAAGCTACTTTTCTTCGAATTCAATCACTACTTTAAATAAATCTCCATCTAAGTAAATATCAAATTTTCCACCTTGTAATTCTGTTAATGATTTTGCAATAGAAATACCGAGTCCAGAGCCCTCATTCGTTCTTGATTCATCTCCTCTTACAAAACGTTCCATCAGTTCGTTTACTGAAATATTTAATTTATCTTTGGATATATTTTTTAAAGCAATTTGTATTTTTCCTTTTGTTTTTATAACATCTATATATACTCTTGAATTTTCCAATGCATATTTTGAAATATTCACATACATATTTTCCATTACACGATATAAATATCGACTGTCAGCCTCAATTGTTACATCCTCTTCTGGAAATGTTTCGATAATTTCTAGTCCTATTTTACTAAAACGATCTTCAAATTCTCCTCTGACTTGTTTTACCAATTCTTTTACATTTAGTGGTTCCATAGTTAGTTTAATATTTCCTGAAGATGCCTTTGATGCTTCTATTAAATCTTCGGTTAGTTTTTTTAATCTTTGTGATTTACTATCCAAAACCTTCAAATATTCTTGAATAGTAGGATTATCAATTTTTTCTTGCTTCATTAAATCCACATAGTTAATAATTGATGTTAATGGTGTTTTAATATCGTGCGATACATTCGTAATTAACTCTGTTTTTAGTCGTTCACTTTTTGTTGCTTCCTCAATTGCCTTCGAAAGTCCTCCTGAAATATCATTTAGTTCTCTTGCCACTTGTTTTAATTCTCCATATAGTTCATTTTCCTTTAATGGATTTTGAATATCTCCATAATACATATTTTTAATTTTTTGTCTTACCTTATCTATTTGCCCCATATAGTCTAACATTTTTTTAAACACATAATACCAAAATGCTATTAAGAATAGTATCACAATTGGAACAGAAAGTGAAATAACCCCTAGTATACATGATATTAAGATAAATCCACCATATTGAACTAGTAATTTTACTGTTTGGCTAAGATTTGTAAATAATCCACCTAATGTAAATTTTAAAAAGTGATAAATAACTGTATTTTTCCAAAAAACATGTGCTTTTATCCTTCGAATTGTTGTAACTCCTGCTGTTACAATAGTTATATATATAAAAAATCCCATTAGTATTGATATTACAATTCCACTATTTAATAGTAATATGCTCGTTCTTTCCTTAATAAATTCAAATGACATAATTAGTATATATATTTCTATTATTAGTAAAATAATAGATACTATTCCTATTACTTCATATGGAATTTTATCCATTCCATCAGTATAGATACTATCTTGTCCTGATTTATGCCCTATACTCATGAAAATATATATTATACAAGCAATTAGTAATATACTTAATACTACTATCATTAATGGTGCTATTTGATAAGTTGATACTACAAAGTCATACAATAGTTCATAAGCATAAAATTCTGTACTTTCTTCTCTTAACGCAGTATAAACTTCATATTCTTGTTTTTGTATTTCTTCAAATCCTTTATATGCAATCTCTTCATATTGCATCTTAGGAATACTCGTTTCAATTTGGTTTAAATCATATTTCCAGTAATATGGTTTTGATAAAATATAATTTTTTATTCCTTCTAATGTATCTGTTTTAACTGTTTGGTTAACATTTGTGATAATATTTCCTTCTGGTGAAATAAGTAGTATATCATACCTACTTATTGAATAAAAATTAAAGTAAATTTTTGATGTATCTGCTCGTTGTGTTTCTGTTTCTTGTATTACTAATACTTCACTATCTACTTCATAAGTATTATCTTCTGTGTTAGATTTAGATTTTAAATCAATATACTGTTTTTCATTTTCGGCAATACGGATTGCTCTTTTTATGTTATAAAGATAATCTTTTGCAAATCGTTCTGTATCTGTATAATTTTTATATCCTGTAAAGTCTTCTTCATAGGTAGCATAAAATATGAGAGCACCTGTATTTAGCAATATGCCCAAAACCAATATTGGCACCAAACTATAACAAATTGCTTTTATCACTTTAGACTTTTTTAATGATTCCATATTTTCCTCCTTTACTTAATATTTTCAATTTTATATCCAATACCCCAAATTACTTTTAAATATTTTGGTTCTTTGGGATTGATTTCTATTTTTTCTCTTATGTGTCTTATATGAACTGCTATAATGTTTTCTGCTCCATATGCTTCGTCTTCCCATACATTTTCATAAATTTGTTCAATGGAAAAAACAATTCCTTTGTTTTTCGTAAGAAACTTTAAAATGTTATATTCTGTAGGAGTTAGTTTAATTGGTTTTTGGTCAATTTTGACTTCTTTAGTATCATCATTGATGATTAATCCTCCTGTTTGATATAATTTTCCTTCTTCTTTTTTGATAGAGCCTAAAGATGTATATCTTCTAATTTGTGAATTAACCCTTGCAATTAACTCTAATGGATTAAATGGTTTTGTCATGTAATCATCTGCTCCTGTATTTAGCCCATTGATTTTATCATAATCTTCGGATTTTGCAGAGAGCATAATAATAGGAATTGCCTTATCCTTTCTAATTTCTTCTGCAACTTTAATACCATTTACTTTTGGCATCATAATATCTAAAATCATTAAATGAATTTCATTACTTTTTGTCATCTTTAAAGCTTCTTCTCCATTATATGCTTTAAGGATATGATATCCCTCTTTACTTAAATAGATTTCAATTGCTTCTACAATTTCCTTATCATCATCACACACTAAAATAGTATTTGTTTTCATCCTTCATCACATCCGCTCCCATTTTACCGATTTTCCTTCATTATAACAAGGCTTTTTTAATTTTGAAGTTGGGATTTCTTAAGAATTTGTTACTATTCTTACTTCTTTCACCCAAAGCCAAAGCCATCCGATAGAAATGCCGCAAAATAAGCCGCCAGCCTTTTCCGATATCCA
>CATLGL010000065.1 GCA_949935895.1 uncultured Clostridia bacterium | reverse complement strand
ATTCTCTTATCTGCTGCCATCCAGTGCCGCCTTTTATGGGCTGATGAATATAAATAATCAGCATCATTCACTTAAAAAGTGGAAAACGTGTTAGGACGCGTTTTCCACTTTTTATCTTCCGTTTTCCCTCATCTGTTCTAGAATTTGCTCTTTAGATTTGTTTGGTATGTAGTAATATGAATTACAGTTTGGGTCGAAATTGCAAATAGATTTGTACTCACAATAATCACATGGCGTTTTCTTTTTCTTTTGATTATAGTATGGTCTTATTGCAATGTCTCCTGAATAGATTTCTTTTGCAATGTCTTTTATTACTTTATCAAGCTGTTTTTGTAAAGCTTGAAATTCCTCTTTTGTGATAACACTTGATTTTGCCTCACTAATGTTTTGGTTTTGATCCAAATATACTGGCACTAAATTGGACGCTCCCTTTTCTAATGTTTTATCCATCATTCTTACTACCTTTACATCTGCTAAAATAAGTCCCTCCATTTTAAATTGTTTTTTGATTTCTTTTTCAATTTCTTCATCAGTTTTATATTTGTCTGCTTTTATCATTGGCTCTAATACATTAAAATATAGCACTCCTGCTGGAATTTGTTGTTCTTCTTGTTTGGTTACAACATCTAAATATGTTAATAGTTGAATTTGTAACCCTGCTACTACTTCATTTAAATCAATATTTTTTGCTGATGATTTATAATCTATAATTCTAATATAATTTCCATCTACTCCTTTTGCTAAATCAATGCGGTCAATTTTTCCACTAAGTTCCACTTTGTTGCCATTTTCTAATTCAATTACTATTGGTGGATAGTCTTTATTTTTATTAAATTCCACTTCGTTTCCTATTATATTAAAATCACTGCTTGTAATACTTGAAATAATATATTTCATTGCTTGTAAAATTAGTTTTTCTAATCTCTTGGTTAAAACTTGATATTTTTTGTTAGAGGTAAAAATATAATTTCTATTTTGTGTTAACTTCTCTTGGATTAAATTTTTAATAATATCATAAATTTCCTCTTCACTCATTTGTTTTAAGTCTAAATTTCTTCCTATTACTTGACTAAAAAAAGCGTCAATAACATCATGAATAAAATTTCCAGTATCTATACTTTTTACTTCAAATAAATCCTTTTCATTTAAACCTAAACCATATTTTAGGTAAAAAGAAAATGCACAACGTTTATACTGTTCTAATTTTGAAATACTTGTCTTCAATGTATCTCCATATAAATTTTGTATATTTTGTTTATTAATTTTGGAGGGTTCGTTTTGGTAATAAATTCCTTTTAATGCTTGTTGTAACCTTTTATTATATTCGTTATCCTTTTTGTAAATCTGATAAATACTAAACCATATATCATCAATTGGTTTTCCATCTTCAAAACTTCGAATATTACTTAATAATTCGTAAAAAGTTGCTTCTTTTGTTGTAATTTTGGTTTGTTTTTGAACGATATCGCTTGTTTGGGTTAAATTAGGATACATTCTTTTTAATTTTGAAACTAATACAGAGGGTCTTAATGTCTTTCCTGCCTGATCTGATGAAGCATAAGAAATATATAGTTTTTCTTCTGGTATTGTAAATGCTTTATAAATATTAAAATTTTCTTCATATAACTGTTCTTTTGTGTCTTTTGCAAGCTCAATACCATTTTCTTTCAAGTATTGTCTATCACTATCCTTTAAAAAGCCTTCTTCATTATGATTTGATGGAAAAATTCCATCATTAATCCCAATTAGGAATACAGCTTTTACTTTATGTGTTCTACTTCTTTCTACATCACCAATCATTACTTGATCTAGCTTTGCAGGAATTGTACCAAGTCCACTACTTGTTAATCCTATTTTTAAAAGTTTTATATATTCTTCAAATGAAATTACTTCTTCTGGTAACACCATAACTAATTCATCTAAAACCTGTATAACCATATCCCAAGTCGTTTCGTAGATGTTACTAAGCTCCATCTCTCCCATTTTGCTTAATATAATCGCTTTTTGGTGTAGTTTTTCATTAATTTGGTTTTGTATTAAAAATTCATATAATACTTTTGATAATTGTTTGGTCGTTTTGGTTTTTGATAATTGATTTTTAAAATGTAGTAATGGTGTTACTATATTTTGTCTAATCTGATTTAATCTATGTAGTTGCTCATCATTTTTTGCTATTTTCCATTCCTCTTTATACCACTTATTTCCTTTAATTCCATATGAGATACAATAGTTTTCTAGTTCAAAAATTTCTTCATTGGTTAAATTTAAAAAACCTATTTTTATATATTGAAACATTGCTTCATATGACCAATTTTTAGCAAAAATATTAACAAGTGATAATATGTATTTTACTAAAATATTTTGGCTAAAATCTTTTTTTTCATCAATAAACACATGAATATCATATCTTGAAAAAATAGCAGTGATTAAACTTGCATATTGCACCATATTTTTTGTAATAACCGATATATCGCGATAACGATAATTATTATGTGCAACTAAATCAATGATTGTTTGTGCCACTTGTTCTATTTCAGAAAATGGATTTTGTGCAAGAAATAATTTAATATCTTTTGTTTCTTTTTGATATACCTTATTTCCTTTTCCACTCATATTGCCTTCTAATACTAGTAATTCCTCATTTTGAAAACGATATGGTGTTTTTAATTCTATTGGTTTTTCAATTACCACTTTTTCTTCTTTGGCTATTTGAATTAACTTCTTTGCTGTTTGTTTATTGGTATAAAAAATATCATTTAAGTCTTTTGTTTCCTCTAACTCATCTGTACAAATTGTGATATTTATTTCTTTTACCTTTGGTAATAGTTTTCGCATAATTTCATATTCTTGTTTGGTAAATCCAGAAAACTCATCAATATAAATAATTACATCGTCAAACATATCAGTATCTTCTAATTTTTGAGATAATAATGTTAATACATCTTCTTCATCAATATATGATTTTTGAATTGCTTGTTGATAATCTCCATATAGTAAACAGATATCCTCCAATTTTGCTTTTACATAAGTCTCCTCCGTTTGATTTGTTAGCCTTTGCAACATTTCTTTTGTTACCATATGTTTTTTTAATTCTTTAATTTGCTCCATTACTAATTCTACATTTTCATCTGATCTACTTAGAAATGTCAAATTTTTTTTCTCTACCTGTAGCAAATGAGAAATTAACATGGCTTTTCCAGCTTTTGAAAGTTCTACCTTTGCCCCACCGCTCTTTTTGAAACACACGATGTGCCATACGTGCAAATGTTAAGACTTCTGCCTTCATAACAGCATTTGTTGTTAAAACATCTAACATTTTTCTTTCTTGCATATAGGAAAACTGTTCTGGGGTAATCATATAAATTTTATTTGGATTATCTATGTTTTCTTTTATCTTATTTAAGCAATATTGACTTTTTCCACTTCCTGCTTTTCCATAAATCAATCGTAATCCCATTGCAATTCTCCTCCTATATCAACTTTATTTATTATTTATGCCGTTTCTCGCCTCCAATAAAATAAATATTGCTGTGCAATTCCTGCTAAATTCTCATATTTTTTTATTGCTAATTTTTCAATTTCTTGGTTTTTAACTTTAGCCTCATCTTGTTTTTTTATGTATAACTCATTCATTATACGTCGTACCCATACATCAATTGGAAATACCTCAAAATGATGCATACCAAACAATAAAATGCAATCTGCAACTTTTGAGCCTATTCCGTGGTAACCCTTCTAATTTCTTTTTTATTTCTTTTGCATCTTTTATACTCCTTAATTCCTTTAACGTAATATCTCCTCTTAAAAACTTTTGGGTCGTTTCATATACATATTTATCTCGAAAGCCCAATCCTAAATTTCGTAAATCCTGCATATTTGCTTTCCCAAGCTGTTGTATTGTTGGAAATGTATAATATGTGTTGTTTTGCCATGTAATAGGTGCTCCATATTCTTTTGAAATTCGTTCAATAATTTTTTGGATTCTAGGAATATTATTGTTTGCTGATATAATAAAAGAAATAATTGTTTCCCATAAATCTTGTCGTAAGATACGAATTCCATAGCCAAATTGAATGCTTTTTTCTAAATAGTTATCAATATGACTCAATTTATTTTTAATAACTCCATAATCTGTTGTCATGTCAAAATAGCTTTCTACCACTTGACTAATCTCTCCATTACAAATTCCTTCAAATATAATACTATTATCTTTTTCTTTAATATTTAGTACATTGTTTTCAAAAACACCAGTATAGCTATTATCCTCTTGTTTATGCCACCTAAAACACTGTCCACATTCAAATATATGACTAAGCTCAAAATCAATTTTATCTAATACTAATTTTTGTTTTTTCATTGTTTCATCCTCTCGTTTTATTCTAACATATTTTTGATTTTCTCTCAATATAAATATGTAACAAATAAAATATGACTCCTAAAATAGGAGCCTTTTTTTGTTATTAAAAAATATTTAACCTGACAAAGTATTCCCTCTGTTTTTACTCTTTTTTAAACCCTAGCCCATAGGCTTCTCTTGCATTTGATATAATTACAAAAGAATGTGAATCTACTTTTTTACTAATTTGTTTAATTCTCATTGCTTCATTTCTTGAAGCCACACATAATAGCATCATTTTTTCTTCATTTGTATACATTCCTTTTGCATAAATACCAGTGAGTCCTCTTTGTATTTCTTTCATTATTTCTTCAGAAATATCCAAATATTTATCTGATATAATATAAATCAATTTGGTAAAATTGATTCCTTCAAATACAACATCAATTACTTTTCCCATTAAATAAATGGTAATGGCTGAATATAGCCCTATTTCGATTTCTTTAAAAAAGATAGCATTTAAGATAATAATTACAACATCAATCATTACAATTAGATTTCCTGTTCGATAACTTGGCTTATATTCTCGAATAACATAAGCCACCATATCTGTTCCTCCTGTTGAAGCATTTGCTCTTAATATAATAGAGGTTCCAAGTCCCATTGCAATCCCACCATAAATACAGGCTAAAAATCGGTCTCCGTGTTAAAGCTTTATATTGGTCTAATACATCAATAAAAATCGATAAAAATATAGTTCCTATAATTCCTCTTATAACAAAGCTTTTTCCCTTTTTAATAAGTGCTAAAATAAATAATGGGATATTTAAGATAATAATTGTTATTCCCATTGGTAATTTTAAAAAATAATATAAAATTGTTGCAATTCCTGTAAATCCACCTGATGACAATTGGTTTGGAAGTAAAAATAATGATACTGCAACTGCCATAATAAAGGTTCCTGAAATAATTTGTGCCAATTCAAAAATATATTTTTTTAGCATTAACCTTCTTTTTTTTTCTTTTAGCTTCATAATATTTTATTCCTTTCTTCCTGTTTTTTACTAGGCTTGATAAAAGCATACCCTATAAAAACAATGAAAAGCACCTATATTTGTATTATTTACAAATATAGGTGCTTTATACCATTTTCTTACTTTGTTACTTTGTCTTCTTCTTTAAAATCGTTAAATGTTTTTAATATTTTAATTTCTGATTTTCCGATTTTCATGCTTGGATCTTGAGCTACTTTAATATCAACTTCATATAATTCTTTCAATTTCTTTGCATTTTCCCTCTTATGTCCAATTACACTATTGATATCTTGTGGATGTACTCTTACCTCTACTTCTTTTACTTTTACATTAACTTTTTTTATTTTATCAACAATACTATCATACCAAATACTATCTTCTACAAGTTGTCCAAATGCAGGATGAAAAGGTCCTGCTACTACATCACTTTGCCCATTATTGGGTTCTGAAATAACTTCCGTATTTTGTAGTCCTATTCGAATTACTTCTGCTTTACTTTTATTGAATAAATATACTAGTTCTTTGCATCTTTCTACCGCTTGGTTTAAAGTGATTGGCTCAAATTCTCCATTGTTATATTCTTGTTCTAATTTTGTATTTTTAATTACTAAAACAGGATAAATCCTTACCATTTTTGGTTTTAGTTTAATTAAATCTTTTGCTGTATTTAATTCATCTAGTCTTGTACTTTCTGGAAGCCCTACCATCATCTGATGTCCTAATTTAAAACCATAAAATCGAATTAGTTTTGATGCTTTTTTTACATCCAAAAATGTATGTCCTCTTCCGCTTCTGTTTAATATATAATCATTAGTCGATTGTACTCCTAATTCAATAGTTTTTACTTTATATTTTTTTAGTCTTTTCAAAATCTCTTTGTTAATATAGTCTGGTCTTGTTGAAATTCGAATGGAATCAATTTTTCCCCTTTGAATATAATCATATGCTGTTTGCAGCAATTCCTCTTGTAGTTCTTCTTCTATTCCTGTAAAGCTTCCTCCAAAAAATGCAATCTCCCTTTCTGCCTCTTCTTCTTTAAAGCTTGCCAAATAGTAATCTACTGTTTTTCTTACATCATCCTTGGTTACTTTTTTTAGCCTCCCACTAATTGCTTTTTGATTACAAAATATACAGTCATTTGGACATCCTAAATGTGGTACAAATATGGGAATAATATATTGTTTTGTTTTATTTGTTTTTTTCATGTTTATTACCTCTTTTCTTTATCTTTCTTTACTCTTTACATCATAATGTACCTTTTAAAGGGGAACACTATTTTTTTTGCATAGCATTTTTGGCTGCCTCCATTTCTGCATTCTTTTTGGAATGCCCTTCTCCTTTTGCAAGTATTTTTCCATTACATTTTACTTGAGCTATAAAATGTTTATTATGGTCTGGACCTGTTTCATGAATAATATTATATTCAATATGAACATCACCATCTTTTTGCAGTTTTTCTTGTAATACCGTCTTATAATCTTTTAGCCCAACATGTTTACTGGCTTCTTTTATTGCTTGTTTTAAATAAGTTAAAATAAACGTTTTTACCGGTTCTATTCCACCATCTAAATACATCGCTGCAATTACTGCCTCTACACTATCTGCTAAAATAGTTGGTCGTTTGTTGCCATGGTTTAGTCTTTCACTCTTGCCTAAGTACAAGAAATCACTAAAATTAAGCTGTAATGCTATTTTATATAAGCTTTCTTCACAAACAACACTTGCTCTAACTTTAGTCATTTCTCCTTCTTTTAATACTTTATAATTTTCATATAAATACTCGCTTGTTACAAATTCTAATATGGCATCTCCTAAAAATTCTAGTTTTTCATTACTTGTTACGTTTTTTTCATTTGCATAAGAAGTGTGTGTAAGAGCTGTTTTTAATTTTTCTTTATCGGAGAAAAAATAACCTAGGTTCTTCTCAAATTTTTCTAATTCCATTTTTTCACCCCTTTTACTTTTTATATTATATACTACAATGTAAAAAAAAGAAAGGTATTCCCCTTCTTTTTTCTTATACATTTTCTTTTATATAGTCAACAACATCATTTACAGAAACGATTTTCTCTGCGTCAGCATCTGGAATTTCTAAATCAAATTCTTCTTCTAATGCCATAATTAACTCAACAATATCAAGTGAATCTGCTCCTAAATCATCTATAAATGAAGCCTCCATAGTAACTGTATTTTCGGCTACACCTAGTTGCTCTACTATAATTTCTTTTACTTTTTCAAAAACTTCTTCTGAACTCATTATCTTAAGTTCACCCCCTCTCAATTGTTTTTCATTTTATTACCTAAACAATAATATATGTTTTCACAAATGTCAAGTACTTTTTCTTATTTTTCAAAATGTTCTATCATTTTTTCCACTGCTTTGTTTTCTACAAACTTTTCTGCTTGTTTTATGGTAAATTCAAATAATTTTTCATCACTACTTCCATGTGCCTTTACTATTGGTTTTTTTACTCCTAAGAATAAAGCCCCTCCATATTCTTTATAATCCATTGCTTTGGAAAGTGCATTAATAGAGCCCATTGCAGGAAGAGCACCAAGCATTGTAAATACATTCTTTTTAATGCTTTCTGTTAAAGTTCTTTTTACTAGTTTTCCTACACCTTCTACTGTTTTTAAAAATACGTTTCCCGTAAAACCATCTGCTACTAAAATATCTAGTTTTCCAGAAAAGGCGTCCCTTCCTTCTACACTTCCTACAAAATTGATGCCTAATTCTTTTGATTTTTCTTTTAATAATTGATAAGATTCTTTAATTAGTTCATTTCCTTTTGTTTCTTCTGTTCCTATGTTTAATAAACCTACTGTTGGTGATTTCGTACCAAATGTATTGGTTAAGTAAATGGTAGCCATTTCAGCAAATTGTAAAAGATTAATTGGTTTACAATTGGTATTAGAACCACAATCAATAAGCAATAACCTACTTTTATAAGATGGTAAAATACCTGCAAGTGCTGGTCTGTCAATTCCTTTTATTCTACCTACCAGTAATGTAGCACCTGTTAAAAGTGCCCCACTGTTTCCTGCAGAAATAAAAACATCTCCTTTTCCTTCTTTTAACATATTAAACCCTACAACCATGGAAGAGTCCTTTTTGTGTTTAATAGCTTGTGTTGGTATATCACACATTTCAATGGTTTCTTGTGTATGATGAATACTCAATTTATCCGATATTTCTGTAATATCATTTTTACCATAAAATTCTTTTACTTTTGCATTAATAATATTTTTATTTCCAATTAACACAACTTGCGATTGAACATCTTTTATCGCTTTTACTGCCCCTTTTATAGTAGCATCAGGAGCATTATCTCCTCCCATTGCATCTAATAATATAATCATATATAGCCTCCAAAGTTTCTTCGTTTTTACATTTATATTGATGATGTATTCATTTTATTATTTATTTTTTAAAATTGCAATACTTTTTGACCAATTAGTCGTAAAAGCAGTTGCTCCTCAGACTATATATCTATTGCAATCTGCTTGTGTGTAGTAATATATTTATATTTTCTATGAAAATAAGAAGGGCATATTTTTGCTTAGCTAATCTTTGTGGTATGTGTTAAATGCGCCACTTGCCTTTTTTGAGCAAATTAAGGTAGTTTAGT